>JAYRFE010000033.1:0-4368 GCA_041908545.1 Candidatus Moraniibacteriota bacterium | reverse complement strand
TCCATGAGATATTCGCGAGGGAAGTAGCGAGAAAGAGAGGATTGATTCGATCGAATATTTCTTCCGTTTTCTGGTTGCCTTTCCCGAACTGAAACGCCACATACCCGGCCAACAAGAGATATATCAAACCCCAGATGGAAAACGTCACACCGGCCGGCGCGAAAAGATTGGGGTACGCATCCGATATCGCTCCGGT
The DNA here is from genome assembly GCA_041908545.1 of Candidatus Moraniibacteriota bacterium. Classification (GTDB taxonomy): domain Bacteria; phylum Patescibacteriota; class Minisyncoccia; order Moranbacterales; family UBA1568; genus JAGOSP01. The sequence goes on along the minus strand of JAYRFE010000033.1, from coordinate 4,172 downwards.
GGAACGATCATTGATCGGCAGCCCGTTGGCCAGAAAATTGACGCCGACCATGGCGACATACGCGACTCCCACGGACAACCTCATCCACATACTCGACAACCTGAAAGAATTATCCCGGATGGCACACCCACCCCTGTTTCAATACGGTACCACGACATGCTATCGTACGCATATGATCAGCACAAAATTACTCATAAATACGCTCTGCGAATTCGGGCCCATCCTCGGCTTTCTGGTGGCTTTCGAGCTCAGCGGGAACTTCATGGCCGGGGTGATCGTCATGATGATGGCGACAGTCATATCCCTGATAGTCCTCCGGTATCTCGAGAAACATACACCGATCTTCGCCCTTCTCTCATCCGGCTCGGTACTCCTCTTCGGCGGCACGTCGCTCTTCATCAGCATCCCGAGCATCTTCATCCTGAGAGACACCCTCTTCGACGGCATTTTCGGCTCAGCTCTCGTCGTTTCAGTCTGGCGAGGGAAACCACTCTTCAAATATATCTTCAGCAACGTCTTCGCCATTACCGATCGGGGATGGAGCACACTCAGTCTGCGCTGGGGAATCTTCTTCCTCATTCTCGCCCTGATCAATGAATGGGTCCGACTCACCCTCTCTCCTGAAGATTGGGTCGTCGCGAAGATCATGATCATCGTCGTCTCGTCGGTATTCGGTACCTATCAACTCACACTGACGAGAAGAGAACGTCTACCTCACGCGACGGCCTGGGGAGTCATCGTTTGAGAAATTCACGTATCTCTTGCTCAATACTGCTCGTATCCAAGCACGCGCTCGCTAGCACCTCATCGCGCGTTCCATGGGAGAGAAAGCGATCCGGAAGTCCGATGTTTTTCACGCTGACGGCAATGTTCTTCGCGGAAAGATATTCATTTACCGCGCTCCCCGCCCCACCGGCCACGACATTTTCCTCGACTGTTATAAATTGCCCATGCGTTTTTGCCAACTCTTCCACCATCGCGTAGTCAATCGGTTTCACGAAACGCATATCGACAAGTGTGGCGTCGAGAGCATTCGCGACGTCACGACACCGATCAAGGAGGGCTCCGAATGAAAGTATCGCGACCTGAGTGCCTTTCCGTACCACAAGAGATTTCCCTATTTCAACCGCTTCACCCGTACTCTTCTTCTCTCCTCCCCCCGCGCGTGCCCTCGGATAGCGCACCGCGACGGGTCCGCTATACTCGAAACCGAAATCGAGCATTCTCTCACATTCATCTCCATCAGACGGCGCCAGAATGACCATATTCGGAATACACCGGAGAAAAGAAAGATCAAAAGATCCGGCATGCGTTTCTCCGTCAGGACCGACGATACCGGCTCGATCGATAGCAAACAGTACATCGAGATTCTGTATCGCTACATCATGAATCAACTGATCATACGCACGCTGGAGAAACGTGGAATATATGGCGACGACTGGCTTCTTTCCCTCACACGACAAACCAGCCGCAAAAGTCACGGCATGCTGCTCAGCGATTCCCACATCATGAAATCGCGTCGGATACAAAGCGCTGAATTCCACCAGACCGGAACCCTCCCGCATCGCCGGGGTCACGACATGCAGACGCTCATCCGCTTTCGCTTTCGCGACAACCCACGAGGAAAAAAATGACGTGAACGTCTTGTCGATCTCTTTTCCTCCGTGTTTCTCTCCCGTCAACTTATCGAACGAAGCGACCGCATGCAGTGCCAACGGATCGTTTTCAGCATGGACACACCCCTTCCCCTTCTTTGTCACCACATGCAGAAGCCGCGGACCCTTTATCTTTTTCAAATTATTGAGAAGTTCGACAAGAGCGGAGACATCGTGTCCATCCACGGGACCGAAATACTGGAATCCCATTTCTTCAAAAATAGTACTTGGCGTCACCATTCCCTTGGCGTGCTTCTCGACGCGCCTGGCCACTTCTTTGAGCGCCGGAATGCTTTCCAAAAGTTTTCCCCCTGTCTCCCGAGCATGCGAATATTCAGACGATGAGATCAGACGAGTCAAATAGCGAGTCATTGCGCCCACATTCGGGGAAATGGACATCTTGTTGTCATTGACGATGACGAGCATATCCGCCTCCACATCACCCGCATGATTCAACGCTTCAAATGCCATGCCGCCGGTCAGCGATCCGTCTCCGATGATCGCGATCACGTGCGGTGCTCCGACTTTGTCCCGGTGCGCCAGAGTCATCCCGACTCCGGCACTGATGGAAGTCGACGCATGCCCCACGCCAAACGCGTCGCTTTCGCTTTCATGTCTCTTGGGAAACGGTGCGAGTCCACCCTTCTTCCGAATAGTACAGAGTTTGTCCCTTCTCCCCGTCAATACCTTATGCGCGTACGCCTGATGACCGACATCCCAAATGATCCTGTCTTTTTCTGCATCGTACACATGGTGCAATGCAACCGTCAGCTCGACGACACCGAGATTCGAACCGAAGTGTCCTCCCACTCGTGAGACCGTATCAATCAGAAAATGTCGCAGCTCCTGACAGAGCTCCCCAAGCTGATTATACGACAACGCACGCACATCTTCCGATCCTTTAATAGCGCCGAGAAGCGATTCTGATGATTTTTTTTGCATATGCCCCATAGTAACACCCCCCACCCTTTCGGAAAATTCCTCTTCAAAAGGCCAAGATCCCCTTCCGTCCCTACCAAAAACCGAAGGAACATCCTCTCACGACATTTCCTTCAGCTTCCACTCGAAACTTCCGATTTCAACAGATATCGACTCACTTCCAAAACTGGAGCAGTAAGCCGAACACGATGAATATCGTGAGCTGATATCCGCCTTGGATGAGAAAGCGGGCCCATTTCCGTCGCCCCTCCTCATTGGTCCACATGACGGCACCCGCGAGAGTCGGGATGACGAAAGCCGCCCATATCCACAGTGACCGTTCCAGTCCGCCGACCCTGGTCGTATCGGCGATCAGATGAGCGAGCACGAGCACCTGAAAAAGCGTCAAGACGAACTGCGCGACATACAACGGCCCGGCCGCCGCCTGCATTTTCTTCCGCGCTTCGAGATCTTCGGCCGTCGCCCCGACGATTTCCAACCACTTCTTCCCGAACAGTGGCCCATACCACACCGCCCCAATCGCCATGCTGAGCACCGCCCCGATCACCATACTGAGCTCCGCCCCAACCACGATAGCGAAATAATTCACCGAAAGCGTTTCCATAATTTTTTTAAATTATTGATTATTCACCTCATACCGGAGAATGACACCGCCGTTCTGAAGCGGTCGGGACTCAAGCAGATTGAGAGCATGTGTCGCACCTTCATCAGCAAACAATCTACGACCCTTGCCCAAGACGATCGGTGCGATACACAGACGGATTTCATCGATACTTCCGGCATGCATGAGAGATTGAATGAGTTTTCCGCTCCCGAAAATATACATCGGTTTGTCACCCTGTTCCTTGAGACGGGTCAATTCGGGTACCGTGTCACGGATGATCGTCGTATTGTTCCAGTCCGCCCGCTCCAGCGATTCGGAGCACACCACCTTGGTGATACCGTTCATCAGTGCGGTCACTTCTCCTTCCGCCTCCGCATCCGGCCAATACTTCGCCATACCTTCATACGTATTCTTGCCGAACACAAGCATATCCGCCTCCCGCAACTGCTCGAGACTCAGCGTCTCCAGTTCCGGCCCCCACACGAGATGATGGAAAGATAAATCCCACGGTGTCTCCCCCTCGAAACGACCATCAAGCGTCACCACATTCCACACGATCATTTTTCGCATAATTTCCCATAAAAGATGAACCAAATCCGGAGTATCCCGACCGCACCTATCCGGTTCCGATATACCCACGACTTCGGACGATCCGTTTTTCACGATACCGCACTACTCCTACTATAGACCAAAAAACCCAGCCCCAAAAGACTGGATTTCAATTGATGCGGAGAGCCTGGGACGAAGTTAGAACATGGCAGAGTATTTACATTACAATCTAACATTAAACAAAACTATTCGCTCCATTTTTTTCCAGCCTCCCTAAGTGGAGATTCCTTGCCAAAAAATTTCAATATCGCTTTCAGTACCTCCGACTTTACTCCATACGTCCTATGGATTAGTCTCGCTAAAGGAAGCTTTTCCCCTCCATAAGCTGCCTGAACAAATACTTCAAAAACTTCGGCTGTACTCTG
>JAYRFE010000032.1:0-8176 GCA_041908545.1 Candidatus Moraniibacteriota bacterium | reverse complement strand
GTGACCTCGAAGGTGACGGTATCGCCGACCTTGAGCTCATCGTAGGTGACACCTACGAGCTCCTTGGAGTGGAAGAAGAGATCCTTCTCCACGCCATCGCGGGAGATGAACCCGAATCCACGTTCTGTGAGCGTTTTGATAGTTCCAGTCATAGTGTTTGCTTCTTGGCTACTTTTTCGAGAGAAATCCGACTACATTTCCTCTTGCATTAATTGCAAGAGGTATTCTAGCATAGAAATTTGTATCAGTCAAGACCGTGAAAGAAGCCGGATATAAGCCTTTTAAGGAACTGGATGTTTTCCGTGAAAGAGGATATCATTGCCCGTATGAAACAGAGAACCCTTCATTTTTTCCTGGTTTTCGGATGCGTCTCCGTTCTGGTAGGAGGTGTAGGCCTGATATTTTTTCGTGGGACAGAGGAGGTCGGTTTCGGGAACGTGGAGAAATCGGTTCCGGATGAGAAATCGATTATCGACGAAGAGGCGGAAGCTCCGCCTCTATCGACGGATCCGGATCAAGACATGGAGACCACATATCCTGATGCGCATGGGATTCCCTTCGTCGTTCAGGCCCCGCGGGGTAAGTGGAAGAATCCGTTATTTCAGAACGGATGCGAGGAGGCTTCTGTCTTGATCGCTGCGCGATCCGGACAGGGAGAACCGATTTCGGATGCGGAAGCGGAGAAAGAAATCCTTGTGTTGTCGGGATTGTCGACGAAGCTTTTCGGGACTTCCGTGGATACTTCGGCGAAGGATACCTTGGGATTATTTCGGGCGTACACGGGAAGGGAAGATGGTGTCTTGCTTGATCGGGTGACAGGCGAGACTCTTCGTGCGGCGCTTGACCGCGATGAAATTCTGATTGTCCCCGTGGATGGTCGGTCTCTTAAGAATCCGCATTTCACCGTTCCGGGTCCGGAAACGCATATGCTGGTCATCTTCGATTATGATGAGGAAACGAAGGAATATATTACGCATGATCCCGGGACGCGTTTCGGTGCTTCGTATCGATACGCGAAAGATCGACTTGAGAACGCGATACGTGATTATCCGACCGGGGATCATCTGTCTCGAACCTCGATCGAGAAGCGGGCGATCGCCATCCAGCGGTAGGGAGTATTTTTTTTGCCTGATTTCCGGTATACTGGAAATGAGAATCTTTGTATCAGCACATGCTAAAAATCACCCGTCTATTTTTTGATTCGAGCCAGGAGGTTTCTGGGGCGCTTTCACTCGTTCTCATTTTTCTGATCGCCTTCGTGGTCGCCTGGTTTTCCGTCACGGCCGGCCAGAATCTTGTCGATCAGGCGAAAAGTTCTTCCTCGTTCGGTTTGCGGGGCGAGACCTTGAACGCAGAAATCAACAGGAGATAAAGCGGGTCATCTCGCCTTTCTTCTTCTTCGGGAGGACCCAGGGGAGTTTTTGTTCGGTCCTTTTCGGTACAAGAGGGCCGACCGGCGAGTGAGTCGCTCTTTTGAAAGAATTCCTATGTTTTTCTCCGCACATCACATGAGTGCTTGGTTTGCCTGGTATGCTTCCCATGTTCCCTTGGGTTGGTTCGTGTTGGGCGGATCGTTTTTGGAAGAATTCATCAGCCCGATTCCGGCGATGTTCGTTACGGGACTTGCCGGATCAATCGCCTTGGTTCGTCATGAGGAATGGTGGTATCTCGGATTCTTGGCGATACTGGCGAGTATAGGGAAGGCATCCGGTGCGTATCTCTATTATCTCCTCGGGGATAAGGGGGAGGATTTGTTGATCGGAAGGATCGGAAAATGGTTCGGGGTGACCCATGCGGATGTCGAAAAGGTCGGGAAACGTTTTACCGGTCAGCACTGGAAGGACGGGGGTGCGCTTTTTTTGACACGAGTGTTGCCGTTCATGCCGACGACTCCTTTTTCGGTGGCAGCCGGAATCTTCAAGATGGATATCCGTTTGTATGTCTCCGTGACGCTCGGAGGGTATTTCATCAAGGATATGGGTTATCTCTTGGTCGGATACTTCGGGCTCGCGAAGCTCTCGACATTGTGGCGTGACATCGAACACGTGAAGGTTATTTTCGATATAGGGAGCATTCTTTTCATCGGGATTTTCCTGTATCTTCTCTACCGGAACCGTCATCATGGTTGGAGTGCCTGGCATTCTTTTTGTCGGTTTTTCCGGAGAATCTGAACAACGCGATATCCCCCTTTTTCCTTGCGGGACGCTCCTCAATATATGAAGGGGAAGAGTTTATGGGTAGAGCGCCGGTATTCCGGGTATTCAGGAAAGCGTTCGGTAAGGAGTTTTTCTTCGTAGGCGATTTTCATGTTGAGCACGATGAAAAGGAGCGAGAAGGCAAGGAAATGACTTATGACCGGGTAATTTACGAAGAGACCGAATGTGAAGAGGATGAGAGCGGTATATATCGGATGGCGGATGAAGGCGTAGGGTCCGGTCATGATGAGGGTCGTCTGGGAATCCGGTTCGGGAACGATGCGGAAACGGCCCGCGCGATGAGCGAACAGAGCGGAAGCTCCGAGGAGTATGCCGGCCGCGATAAGGGTGAAAGCTATGATATCCTGCGGGCCGAAGGCCTGACGAATCGGATGGAAAAGAGCGAAATATCCGAGTATCGAGAATTGTGCCGTGACGAGCGCGATGCCGAAAGAAGAGGTATTCCGGTAGGACATATTTGGTCGGGTCAGATTTTTCTAAAAGGTATGTTTTAAGTATAGAAGAAATCGATTTGGAAGCAATTCGAAAGTTTTTTTTGAGGGGATATTCGCTATCAATGATAGAGAGAAGTGAATAATAGAGGAATGGCAACAGGAAGGGATGACGAGTGTTGCCAAATGAGAAATTTTTTATTACACTTGGAATCTATGCAAAAGTCAATATTCCATATCGAATCGGATTGGGCTCCGGCCGGGGATCAACCGGAGGCGATCTCGGCACTTACTCGGGGTGTCGAGTCGGGTGCCCCGTTCCAGACGCTTTTGGGAGTGACCGGGTCCGGCAAGACGTTCACGATGGCCAATGTCATCGCGAATATCGGGAAACCGACTCTGGTCATCGCGCACAATAAGACCCTGGCGGCCCAGTTGGCTCAGGAATACCAGACCTTTTTCCCCGATCATGCCGTCCACTATTTCGTGTCATATTACGATTTCTATCAACCGGAGGCGTATCTGCCGGTGACGGATACGTATATCGAGAAGGATGCGCAGATCAACGAGGAGATAGATCGGTTGCGGCACGCCTCCACTCAAGCGCTCCTGACCCGGCGTGATACGATCATCGTGGCATCCGTCTCCTGTATCTACGGTCTGGGAAGTCCGGCAGAGTATGAGAAAAAGAATCTGCGGCTGTCGGTCGGGACACCCATGACGCGGACGGAACTGCTTCACACTCTGGTATCGATCTTTTTCGAACGGACGAACGCCGATCTGACATCCGGATCGTTCCGAAGTCTTGGAAACCGTGTCGAGGTGATGCCGATTTCGGAGAAGTACATGTACAGTATCGATATCCTGGCAGGGAAAATCGGACGTATCGTGAAGATCGATCCGGTGACGCAGAAGATCCTCGATGAGCCTCGGGACATCTTTCTTTTTCCGGCCAAGCATTTCATCACCAACGAAAACGAGAAGGCTCGGGCACTCATTGATATTCGCGCCGAATTGGAGCTGCGGCTTGCGGAACTCGAAAAAGAAGGAAAATTGCTTGAGGTCGAACGTCTGAAGCGGCGGACTACGTATGACCTTGCGATGATCGAGGAAATCGGATACTGCAGCGGTATCGAGAATTATTCGCGGCATCTTTCCGGAAAATTACCAGGCGAGCCGGCTGAGACGCTTCTGTCATATTTTCCGCATCTGCCGGATGGGACGCCCGATTTTTTGACGGTGATCGATGAATCGCATGTGACTTTGCCGCAGCTCCGTGGAATGTATGCCGGCGATCGGTCACGCAAACGGACGCTGGTCGAATTCGGATTCCGCTTGCCTTCGGCTCTCGACAATCGTCCGCTTCGGTTCGAGGAATTTTTGGAACGGGTCGGACCGGTTGTCTTCACTTCAGCTACGCCTGCTGACTATGAGCGTGAAGTGAGTGCCCGGATCGTGGAGCAGGTGATCAGGCCGACCGGTCTGCTTGACCCGGTGGTCGAGGTACGTGGTGTCCGGGCGGTATCGGAAACGGCATATCCGGGACAGGTCGGGGATTTCATCGCCGAGACGGAAGCGGAAGTCGGGAAGGGCGGTCGGGTGATCGCGACGACGCTTACCAAGAAGATGGCAGAGGATCTCGCGGCGTATCTTAAGGAACGGGGAGTCAAGTCGGAATATCTGCACAGTGATATCAAGACCATCGACCGGATCAGGATACTGACCTCTTTCCGCAAGGGGGAGTTCGATTGTCTGGTCGGGGTCAATCTGCTTCGCGAAGGACTCGATCTGCCGGAAGTATCGTTCATCGGGATTCTCGACGCGGATAAGGAAGGATTCCTGCGGTCGGAGACCTCCTTGATCCAGATCATCGGGCGGGCGGCTCGCAATGCGGACGGTCGGGTCACATTGTATGCCGATCGGATCACGAATTCGATGAAATACGCTTTGGATGAGACGGAGCGGCGCCGGAAAATCCAGACCGAATATAATGTCTTGCATGGTATTACGCCGGAGACTATCAAGAAGACCATTCATGACATCACCGAGCATTTGGAAAGCGAGCATGAGAAAGCGGTGCGCGCGAATCTTTCGCTCGATGAACGGATATTCGCCAAAGATCCGGCCAAGCTGATTCGTCTCAAGGAAAAGGAGATGAAACAGGCGGTCAAGGCTCTTGATTTCGAGACGGCTGCGCTTCTGCGGGATGAAATCCGCGCACTTGAAGCGAAGCGCCATAAAAAAAAGGGGGGGGCATGACGCGTGCAGATTGAAGTGGAAAAAAATTTCATGTGATTTTTTTATTCTCCATGGTTTCGATTCAACGTGCGAAACGTGTCTTTTTCAGGTATACTTGAGAGTGACCTGTCTGGAGCCAGAGAAAGAGGGTCGAAACTTTCCTGTCCGGACACAGTACGTATTCACTCAATAAAATCAAAGAAAGAATTCTTATGGATGCCAAAAAAATTATCGGCGTTTCCTTGATTGTCGCGCTTATCGTCGTACTCGGATACGCGATCGTGCGACAGATGTCGGGTATGCCGTCCTCGTCGGTCGAAGAAAAATCGTCACGGAACTTGCCGGGAGAACCGATAAAGTCCGGTCTTTCGGAGAAGCCGCAGGATGCCTCGGTCCCGGATACTCGTCAGCCGGCTACCGTGGATGTGATTGTCGGGGATATCGAGGCGGAGGCGGAGATCGATCGATCCGCGATGGAAGGCGAGTTATCAGGCGAAGCATCGATTCTTGAGGACGAAGAGTCATCACTTAATGAAGTAAGCCAATTCTATGACGAAAAAAGTCTTTGATATCACTCGAGTTTTGATCGGTGTGATCGCTGTCGCGGCGGTTCCATATACCGTTTCAGCGGCAATGATGGGAAACGAAGAGCGTCGGGCAGAATGGGAGGCAAACCGGGAGGAGCGTCAGGGAATGATGGAAGAGCGTCGCTCCGAGCGCGAAGCGAACAAGGAGGAGCGTGTGGCTGAGCGACAAGAAAAATTCTGTGAGAATTTTACCGCTCGAATGGGGGAGATGCAGAGCCGTCTCACGGAGCGAAAGAACAAGTTCACCGAGCGGAAGAAGAATCGGATCAACTATCTGGATGAGAGGCGCGATGCGCGGGACAATATGTTGACGGACAAGCGTGAAGAACAGGATGCGAGACGGAATGCCTGGTATGAGAAATTGGAAGCCGCTGCGGATACCGATGAGAAAAAAGCGGCTGTCGCGGAGTTCAAGAAGACCGTCGAATCCGCGGCCGATACTCGGCGCGAGGCGGTCGATGCGGCGATCAGCGCCTTCCGGAAATCAGTCGACGCTGCCGTAACGACGGAGAAGGAGAATCGTGCAGGAGGGATAGAGACTTTCGAAACGATAATCGAGGTCGCTTTGAGTCAGGCGAAAAAGGATTGCGCGGATGGCAAGAGCCCGGATGCGATTCGGAGCGCGTTTCAGGCTTCGCTGAAGTCGGCCCGGGAGGCCCTTCAGTCGGAACGGAAGGGTGATGGTAATCTCGGCGTTATCATCAAGGATCTCGCGACGACGAGACAGGCAGCGATGAAGAGTGCCTTGGATGCTTTTAAGACGACGCTTGAGCAGGCGAAAATCGATCTGAAAAAAGCTTTTGGGACCGAGGAAGTCGAATAGGTCGTCTTTTGGGGGGAATTATATCGGAAGCTCCGTTTCGGCGGGGCTTCTTGGCTTTTGTTTTCAAGGATTGGTACAATGAAGCCGTAGTCATGAGGCCGCCTTTCTGACTCGATGAAGAATTATGTCTAAAGGCTTATCATAACGGGTATGGGAAAATATTCAGGAACGAATGACTTCTCTCAAGCTGTCCATGAAGTCGTGGCCCATATCCGTAAAGGGACGGTTCTTTCGTATGCGGATGTGGCGAAACAGGCTGGTTTTCCAGGAGCGGCCCGAGCAGTAGGGAGTCTCATGAGGAAGAATCATGACCCCAGGATTCCTTGTCACCGAGTGATACGGAGTTGCGGTCGGATCGGAGCATACAATCGTGGTGGGGAGGAAGGGAAAGCGAATCTTCTGAAGCGAGAAGGCGTTTTGTTGGAAAGCAGGACGAGTGCGGGTAAGTCGACTTGGTCGGTGTCGCGTAGAGAATCCTGATTCGGGGATTTTCGGTAGGAAAGCGATCGGAAGAGAGAATGTTCCGAACTGAAAGCAGCTATCGGATGAAAACACTATGAGAAAGGAGCTTATCATCGTCGCTGATGACTATGGTATACGGGGAGCTTCCGCGCCGATTCTTCGTTTGGCAAGGGAAGGTGTCGTGGACCGAGTCGCCGTTCTGGTGCATTTCGTTTCGGCGGAGGACGTTTCGGCACTGAAAGAAACGGGAGTCTCTATCGATATTCACCTCGAGCTTATCCGCTTGCTCGGACGAGGTGAATCTGAGGGTGATTCGTTTCTGAAGCGTTCGGGGAATTTTCTCTGGCATGTAGTGCGCGGCGATCTTGCTCCGCGTTTGGTCAGGGAAGAATGGCATTCCCAGATAGAACTTTTTCGGGAAAAATTCGGTCGTTTGCCGGACGGGATGAATTCCCATGAGCATATCCATTTTTTTTCACCGTTTTTCTCTTCCTTTCTCCGAGTGGCCGATGAATATGGCATCGAGTATGTCCGTTTCGGTTCCCGGAGGATTCTCGGTGATATCCGGTTCCATGCGGCAAGGAATATTCTCTCTTGTCTGCATGGACTGAATCGATTCCTCTGGCGTGAAGAGCTTCGATTGACTTCGGAATACCTGGTGAGCGTCGACTGGATAGATGATATGCGTCATTTCATCCGGCATCTCCCCGAGGGTCGGACCGAGGTGGTCGCTCATCCGGAACGTCCGCATGAAACGAAGTTTCTTCGGGCACTGAAGAGGTCTATGGAGAAAGAAGGGTGACAGTATCCGGAAAACGTGTTATCGTCAGAGGCTGATCGGGAGCTTTCCGCTCGCGGGTAAGTCGAATTTTTTGAAGATCTTATGTCGAAAAAAATGGTATCGCAGGCATCTTCTCCGCACATCCCATCCGAATGGATCGAGGTGCGGGGCGCGCGTACCCACAATCTGAAGAATATCGATGTCGATATGCCGCGTAATCGCATGGTCGTCATCACCGGGCTATCGGGATCCGGGAAGTCGTCATTGGCCTTCGATACGATTTTCGCCGAGGGTCAGAGACGGTATGTCGAGTCGCTGTCCGCTTATGCGAGACAATTTCTCAATACGATGCAGAAGCCGGACGTCGATGAGATCCGAGGTCTGTCGCCGGCCATCTCCATCGATCAGAAGTCGGCCAGCCGGAATCCTCGCTCGACCGTCGCGACGGTGACGGAAATCTATGACTATCTCCGTGTCATGTTCGCACGTATCGGAGAGCCGCACTGCCTCACCTGCGGACGGAAGATCGAAAAACTTTCATCGGAAGAGATGCGTGAGTTGGTGCGTGAACGGATACGGAAAACGAAGCGGTCCGGGAGCCTCATCCTGACGGCTCCGGTCGTGCGAGGACGTAAGGG
>JAYRFE010000031.1:0-15082 GCA_041908545.1 Candidatus Moraniibacteriota bacterium | reverse complement strand
TTACTTTTTCCTTTCATTCTTGTGTTTTCTCTGTCATTCACACGAGAAACTCTCACTCTTGTCACTCATATCTTCACCCTCTTCAATATTCAGTATACCAGAAAATCCCCCGGATCTTCATCGCGCCTGTCTATCGTTTGTGACTCCCGCCTTCTCCTTGTCACCCCCCGAAAAGTCGGGGGTCTAGATTCCACAAGTACGGACATTGAGGAAACCGGATTGATTCGATACTCGTCATCTGTAGTCATCAGTCTTATTCTGGTAATGATTTACCTGTGGCAGACCAAGGCCGGTGGAACCTGGATTCCCGTTTTCACGGGAATAACAAAGTTGGACGGGAATGACAAAAAAGGAGGGGATACGAGAAGGACGTGTTATGTGTTTATATAGACATAAAATAGACGATTATGAGACGATTTCTCAAATTTTGAAAACCTCTCTCTGACAGCGGTTCGACCGCTCCTTTTTGGCTAGAGAGAGAGCTTTTGACGTAGGATGGTCGCGACCACTTCCGGATTCGCTTTACCCTTGGTCTCCTTCATCACCTGCCCGATGAGATACTGGAAAGCGTTCTCCTTGCCGGCCTGAAAATCCGCCACGGATTTGGCGTTGGCCGCAAGTACGCCATCGACCACTCCTTCGAGTTCACCCGTATCGCTCACCTGGGCGAGATTGAGACGCGAGACGATATGTGACGGGTCATTGTCCCCGCCCTGATACATCTCAGCCAGCACGCTCTGGGCCGCACTCGAATTGATTTTTTTATCTGCAATCAAAGAGATAAATTCCGCGTAGTTCTCCGGCGTAAACGGGATATCCTTCGTTTTCTCACCGCGTTCCGACAGGTGCTTGCGGATCTCGGTCAGCATATAATTGGCTGCGAGTTTCACGGCACGAGGAATCTCAGCCTGCATCTCACCGCTCGCTTTTTTATCTGCCAATTCACTTGCTACTTCCTCAAAATAAGCGGAAAATTCTTTTTCCTCAGTCAAAATAACGACATCGGCCACTGGTAATTGATACTCGTTCACAAAACGCTCCGCCTTGGCATCCGGCAATTCCGGCAATGTCCGTCGCAATCCTGCGATATATTCCTCGGAAAAATCAAAAGGTGGGATATCCGGTTCCGGGAAATAGCGATAGTCATGCGCCGATTCCTTTTTGCGCTGCGAGACCGTCTCGCCCCGAGCCTCATCCCAGCCCCGGGTTTCCTGGACTACTTTCTTCCCTTCCTCCAGGATTTCCGTCTGCCGCTTGATCTCGAAATCGATGGCGCGCTCGACCGTCTTAAAGGAATTCAAATTTTTCACCTCGACTTTCGTCCCGGACAAACGGTCCGCCCCTTCCGGATAGAGCGAGAGATTCACTTCGCAACGCATCTGTCCCTTCTCCATATCGGCATCCGAAGCATCAAGATAACGAAGCGTCTGGCGAAGTTTCTGGCAGAACGCCCGGGTATCCTTGCCATTCTCAAAATCCGCCTCGGTCACGAGCTCCATCAGCGCCACCCCGGCCCGGTTGAAATCCACCAGAGTATAGTCCGCACCGGCCGGATGGAGCGATTTACCGGTATCTTCCTCAAGATGGATACGCGTAATCCGAAATGATTTCCCATTCACCAAAATGGTCCCATGCTCACAGAAAGGTTCATCATACTGGGAAATCTGATACCCTTTCGGAATGTCCGGATAAAAATAGTTCTTCCGATCGAATTTGGAATGCCGATTGATGGTACAGTTGAGCGCGAGACCGATGCGCTGCACCATCTCGATCGCCTGACGATTAGGTACCGGAAGCGTCCCCGGTTGACCGGTACAGACCGGACAGATATGGATGTTCGGCTCCTGTTCCAACCCGAGTCCGTTCTTACACGCGCAAAACATCTTGGACGCCGTTTTCAGCTCCGCATGCACTTCCATCCCGATCGTGACGTTGTATTTCATACTTTTTTCCTTCTCTAATAATTCCCCGTACTTCCAAATCCGGCGTCTTTTCGCTCGCTCTCCGGTAACTCCGACACTTCTTCCGGAGAAAGCAGCTCGATCTTTTGGATCAAGAGCTGGGCCACCTTTTCACCGACTGAAAAAACAATGGTTTCATCCGAAAGATTCTGTACGATAACGATGATCTCTCCGCGATATCCCGCATCAATCACGCCCCCCATCGTTTTGAGGCCTTTTTTGATGGCTAGTCCCGACTTATCCCATATCAAGCCTACCGATCCTTGTGGGATCGCGAATGCCAAACCGGTAGGAATGCCCTTCCTTTCCCCAGGCGCCAATGTAACCGGCTCACTGGCACACAAATCGAGCCCTGCGTCATGCGCCAAGGCACGCCGAGGCATCTTGGCATCCGGATGCAGTTTTTGTACCAAAAGTTTCATCTTCTTATTTCTTCAATAACTCATCCACCAGCTCCTGGATATCCAGAGAAACTGCCTCAATACTCTGGCGAGCATTTACTCTCTCCCATCCATTTCGCTCCCCGAGCAGCCGGAGGAAACTCTGGCAGATCCGTATCCGTTCACCGTCCATCTCATTTCGATGATGACGCTCCAAAGCCGTTTCAAAACGTTTTCCATCCATGAGAATCGCGCAATCAGGAGGATGAAGTCCCACATTGATCTCTTCCAGATATTCCAGGCTCCCTCCCCAGGTCAGTCCCCACGCGATACCGGTTCCCACATAGTCCTCCGCGACTATCCATTCACCCGATGCCAATTTCTCTTTCAATACCGGTTCATATCGACGACGATTTTCGGCATATTTCAACTGAAGCTCTTCGGTCGATTGCGGATGTATCTCTCGAAACAACGGGTCTCTCAGATACTGAAAAAGAAACGGCCCTTCCGGTTCAAGATCATACACTGGATATTTGACCCGGCTCACCGGTTTTCCCTGCGACTGGATCCACTCCACCAACCGCTCAGACTGAGTCGTTTTTCCGATACCGTTAACGCCATAAATGGCGATCATGCGTCCCTGAGACATATCGATACGTCATCACTTGGCTACCCGCTCTCTCAAATCAGCCACCATTTTATCGACCTGTGCGTGCAATTCCTCAAGTGTTCCATCGTTGTCAATCACGAAATCCGCTCGCTCCTTGAGGTCCCGGATGCCGATTTCGGTCTCGAGCTGGGAATCTTTTTCAAACTGCGTCTCGGTTTTCGCAGCATCGTCGGTATTCTGCCGACGATGCGTCAACCGCTCGAAACGCTTCTCTGGAGTCGCATCGACATAGCAGAAATAGAAGTGCTCGTCCGTCTCCATATGAATCATGTCAGGCAGACGCCGGATACCATCCACGACCACGAATTCCGTTTCGCTCCCCTCGGCTTCCGCAAGAATCACCCGCGAAAGAACATCTTCCCCGAACGCCTTGCGGAGATGCATCGACAGCCGAGCCATGTTTTCCCGGTTCTGTTCGAGATGAAGACGATCCAACGTATCCCGAAGCGGCTGAGAGAAACGCAGCTTCAGCACGCCGTATGTCGCCGCGAGATAATCGCCGACCGTATCCTTCCCCGAGGCGATCTCACCCGATACGCCGAGAATCACTTTTTGCGTTGCCATAATCCTATCACTTACAAAGTATCTCTTGATTAACCTCTCTTTAGGATACCAAAAGTGAGACGATCTGTCTTACCCGTGGGCCAGCCTCACTTCCGCCGGATATCCTGAAGCCCCCGACGCGCATCCCAATCATCACGATCCAAGTCACTATGCAAACGCACGGTCGGGAACACCTGTGCGATCGCCCGATGCATCGCCTGCGCGATGGGCCGCAATGTCGGATGCACCGATTTCCCGGAACGCAATTCCACGAAATACACCGCAGCAGGCAGATCGAAGGTGAACCGGCACGGGACCTGAAAACCGAGTGCGAGAAAATATTGACGGTCTTCCTCCGAAACCGCTAGCCGCTGTGCGGCTGCTGCCTGTTTCTCTACCAGCGATCGGGCCTTTTTCTTCAGGCTGTCAGGCAGCTGATCGATATACCAAGGATGAAAACCGTATCGCGTCGTCAGGAGGGGCATCTGATGGATACTCGCCCGATGTCGTTGCAGATCCCGAAACGAACCAAAATCGAGCAGGAAATCAAACGCGAATGTTCCGAGGCCCCGCATAAAGAACGGGAGATTCGTCTTGATCGGCCTTTGTTTCACCAGATCACCGTAGGGCGCCACTGCCTGCTTGGAAAAGGTATGCGTCATCCGAAAATGCTTCGGGAATCGTTTCGGATTCAAATACGCGTATTTTTGAGACATTGTCTTCCGATAGGCTTCTTGCTCCTCGAAAAGTTCATGACTGAAACTGTGCGGATACCGTTCCTGCAACCGCTTCCACATGTCTCGAGCGACCTCCCGTACCTCCGCCAAAGGATGGTACCGCAACACCGCGATCTTATCCCAAGCCTGTCGAAGATTGGTGTGCCACGAAAGCTGCGTCGTGATGCCGGCCGGCAGGAATCCCCTCAGGATATCAAACGCACGCGCTTTGATGGCCTTCTGATACATTTTCTCATCCTCCCCTGGACGGACAGGGTATCGATTTTTCAGATGCGCCTCAACTGCCGGTCCGGATGCGGTATAAAAATCCATCCACCGCTTCATGATGGCCTGCGAAGTTTTCGTCGACAGCGGATCATATATCGGCTGCTGACCCATATCGATATACCGTGTGCTCGTTTCCTGACCGGAATAGAGGGGCCAATCCTGAATCGCCTTATCGCAGAGTATGCTCACGCCCTCGATGAACAACGTGGTGCTGCCGCAATCGGCAATGCTCGCATGTCCGTACCCCACGTAAAAACTCTCCATGAACTTACCTGATCCCGTCGCCTTGACTTTTTCGACATGCTCCTCCACGCTCTTCGGACTACGAGAGTAGAGCGCCTGCATCATCGCCACATCTTCCGGACTGTATTCATCATACAAAAACACCTTGGACATACGTCTATTTTTTCCCGAAATTAAGGTGCATCTTCGAGGCCACCGGCTTCACATCCCCGGCATATTTGCTATTCAATCCCGCTGAACCGTAAGGCCTCGCGCACGGTGACGAAAGATATTCAAAGGCCATCTGTCCGATCGGCATCCGATAATACAATTTGATCGGAAGCTTTCCCGCATTGTAGAGCTCAAGAGTCATCTTCAGGGAATTGCCCGGATCCAGATACCCGGCCGTCGTATGAATGATCAGCCCCAGACGACCGAGTGAGCTTTTCCCTTCGAGACGACCAACCAAGCGGGCCGAAACTCCGGTTTCTTCATATATCAACCCGAGTGCGAATTCTTGCGGGTGAAGGATGAACGCACCATTCACGGGAATCTCGACGGGTTTCATCAGGTTCTCGGCCGGGGCCTTGGGATCGATGATGAAGTGCTTCAGAGTATCAAAAACCAAGAAGTGCCGATCGAGATGCAAATCCACGCTCGCCGGTTGAACATATTCCTTCTTGAACGGTTTGAGCGTGATTTCCCCCGCCTTCACTTCCTTAATGATATCACTATCCGAAAGAATCATACGCACGTCATTACATGATCAGACCATTCGCGGAAATTTCTTCCATTCTTCACGAGTATATGGCAAAAAATACCTTTTCACAAGCTTTTTTCATCACATTCTTCCAAAAATTCAAGTGCGCGGACCCTAAACCAAAAAATCACGCCCTGACATGACATCGGGGCGGTTTTCGGAAAAAACATACGAGAGGAATCCCCCTAGACCTTGAGTCTGAGGCTCGGACCCATGGTCGAACAGAGGGAAATAGTTTCGATCAGCTTACCCTTATGGGTTTCCGATTTGGCCTTATTGACCGCCTCGACGAACACGGCATAGTTCTCCGCCAACTGCTCGGCCGTAAAGGAAACTTTTCCGATGGAAACATGCACGTTGGAAGAATCATCGTTCTTGAAACTCGCCTTCTTTCCCTTCTTCAGAGCCTCGACGGTCTCAGCGATCTTCGGAGTGACGGTTTCCGTTTTCGGAGACGGCATCAAACCCTTCGGACCGAGAATCTTCGCGATCAATGCGAGCTTCGGCATCATCTCCGGAGTCGCGACCAGAACATCGAAATCTTTTCCGGCGGCCACCTTTCCTTCCTTGATATCCGCCACCAGTTCCTCACCTCCGACCATATCGGCCTTGGCCTCCTTGGCCTCCTTTTCCTTGGTCGAAGTCACCACCGCGACCCGGAGCGAACGTCCGGTACCATGTGGCAAAATGACCGTGGCACGAACCGCTTCGTCTGATTTCTTCGGATTGATCGAAAGATGCATATGCACTTCGACCGACTCGTCGAACTTGGCACATTTGTGCTCCTTGACGAAAGCGATAGCTTCCTCCGGAGTATACAATTTCTTCGCATCGACAGTTTCAAAGACTGCGCGGTAATTCTTTCCTCTGTTCATAAGTTTCTCGTGGTACGAACCCCCGCTCATCAAAAGAGACGAAGTCCCACAAAATTACGGATAATGGTTCTGATCTTAATTCTCTATTCTGATTCCCATCGAACGGGCGGTTCCAGCGACGATTTTCATCGCGGCCTCGACATCATTGGCGGACAAATCGACGATTTTCTTCTCAGCGATTTCGCGCAGCTGAGCCTCAGTGATGCTTCCGGCCTTGGTCTTGAGCGGATTGGCCGACCCCTTCTCGGCCTTCGCCGCCTTCTTCAGGAGATCCGACGCCGGAGGCGTCTTCAAAACGAACGTGAACGTCCGATCTTCATACACCGTGATTTCCGCCGGATAGATATCCCCGATCTTATCCTTCGTCTGCTCATTGAATTTCGAACAGAAGTCCTGAATATTCAACCCGTGCTGTCCGAGAGCCGGCCCGACCGGTGGAGACGGGTTGGCTTTCCCAGCCGGAATCTGGAGTTTGATGATCGTCTTGATTGCTTTGGCCATAATGTATCGATTAACGGGTTTGTGAATTGCGGATTTGACAGTAATTAATTTAGGACTTTCTCACCTGCAAGAAATCGAGTTCGACCGGCGTATCGCGACCGAAAATGGACACTAACACCTTGACCTTACCCTTGGCTTCATCTGTCGCCTCGATTTTCCCTTCGAAGTTCTTGAACGGTCCATCGACGATCTTGACCACATCACCGACATGTACGTCCATCTTGTACTTCGGCTCATCGACACCCATGCGCTTCTTCAGAGCCTCGATCTCCTTCGGATCGATCGGGGTCGGGGTCGTACCAAGTCCGATGAAACCGGTGACATTCGGCGTATTGCGGACCACATACCAGGAAGCATCAGTCACGATCATATCCACCAGGACATATCCCGGATAAATCCGCTCTTCGATAGTCACACGCTTCCCGGCCTTGATCTTGATCTTCTTCTCTTTCGGGACGAGCACATCGAAGATATGATCCTGCATATCCATCGAATCGATACGTTGTTTCATATTGCGCGCCACATTGTCCTCATACCCGGAGTAGGTATGGATCACATACCAAGCGCGTCCATGATGCTGTGTCTGCTTCGCCATAGTCCTATTTCAAAAATGATTTTAGACGCTTTGCAAAAGATATCTCTCGACAAACCAACTGAATGACGCGTCAAGCGCCCCAAGCAAGATGGCTACGAAGAGGCTGATACCGACAACCATCAGCGTATAACGGACAACCTCCTTGCGACTCGGCCAGTTGACTCGCAGAAGTTCCGACTTCGCTTCCCGAAAAAATCCCATGAGAGCACCCATAATTTTTCCTATTTAAAAAAGCCCCGAGGGCCTTGCACTAGAGAGAGTATCAGTTTTCCAGCTCAATGTCAATCCCATAGATAAGCCAAAAAATGTCCGGTAAATCAGAGGAGTTCGACTTCGTCGAAGAAACTCTTGTACTTCGCCAAAGTCGCTTCGGCCTCCTCACGACTGAGCTCATACCGGGGATCGAAGATGATGGCGTTACGGACCCGATGAGCTTCGAGAAGCGCCGGGCGTGATTCAAGCTGCGCATCGGTCACCGATGCCAAACGCTCTTCGACATGCCCGCCCTTCCAACCGATACCTGTCAGGATCTCTTCGGCCAAGGCCTCTGCCTCAAGTATCGCCACCTTGTACTGTGAAGCATTCTGTCCCTCGAGACGAGCAAGAATCCTTTCCCAACGGGTGATCATCTTGTTCCGGGAAATAAGCGGTCGGTTGGTCCCATGAAGCGTCGCTCGCAAGTCACCCGACAGACCACGCAGAGAAAGCAGGAGCACGATATCGATCAGCAATACGATCACATACACCGACAGAAAGACTCGCAGTGCGGCAAACAGGAAAGAATGCCGGAGAAAATCCAATGTCACCGCAAGCCACCCGGCTCCAGTATCATATATGACGAATGGACTAGCATCCATATTCGGGTATTTAAGATCAAGACAACCGCTCGTATTGATGAGCCAGAGCCAGCATATGCTCCTCATCAAACCATTTCCCCTGGAGCTGCCCGCCAAGAGGGAGCTTCTTCCCTTCCGTATCCACCGTTCCGATCGGGAAAGACACGGCTGGAACACCGACCAGATTCGCCGTCACCGTATAGATATCCGAGAGATACATCGTCAACGGATCGTCCGTCTTGGCACCGAACTTGAAAGCCGCTTCCGGGGCGGTCGGCGAAAAGATGAAATCTACCTGCTCATAAGCGCGTTCGAAATCCTGACGTATCAGCTGACGGACCTTCTGCGCCTTCTGATAGTAGGCATCATAATACCCGGCCGAAAGCGTGTAGGTTCCCAGCATGATCCGTCGTTTCGTTTCCGCTCCCAGCCCGTATGCCCGACTATCCAAATAGGTTTCCAGAAGACTGCCCGCCCCTGCCATGCGTTCCCTTTCATCATTGATACGCAAACCGTACTTGATCCCATCGAATCGCGCAAGATTCGAGCTCACTTCCGCTGGCATGATGATATAGTAAACCGGCAATGAAAAAGCGGCATGCGGCAAGGAAATCTCCTCAACGGAAACCCCGAGAGATTTAAAGCGCTCAAGCGCCGCCATCGCCACCGACCGGACATCCTTGTCCAGAGACTCCGAAAAATACTCCCGAGGGATACCGATTTTCTTTCCACGAAGATCGGCATCCAGAAAGTCCTCAAACGGTTTCCCTTCAGTCTCGGCTGTCGTCGCATCCATCCGATCGAATCCCGCGATACGTGAAAGAACGATTGCTGCGTCCTCGACTGTCTTCGTCAGGGGTCCGATCTGATCGAGACTCGAGGCCATCGCCAGAAGACCCGAACGGGACACGCGTCCGTATGTCGGCTTGAGTCCGACCAAACCGCAAAACGAAGCCGGCTGACGTATCGATCCGCCTGTATCCGATCCCAAAGCCCATACCGCCATATCGGCCGCGACAGCCGCAGCCGATCCGCCGGAAGACCCACCCGGGACGCGCTCCGTATCCAGCGGATTCTTTGTCCTCTGATACGCACTGTTCTCCGTCGAAGAACCCATGGCGAATTCGTCCATATTGGTCTTCCCGACTATGACCGCGTCGACCTGACGCAGTCGATCGACCGCATTCGCATCGTACGGCGCGATATAATTGTCCAGTATTTTCGACCCCGCGGTCGTCCGCTCGCCTCTCAGACACATGTTGTCCTTAAGCGCTCCGGGAATACCAGTCAAAAGATCAATCTTCTCCCCACGCATGATCCTATGATCAACCGCCTCCGCCTCACGCAGCGCCTGTTCACGGCGTATATCGAGAAATGCTTGGATTTCACCGTCTTTCGTTTCAATCATCTTCAGGTAACGCTCCGTCAATTCGACGGCCGAAATTTCCTTTCTCACCAGTTGTTCATGCAGATCCCGAATCATACTCGATATACTAGAAAACCGATCTTACCTTCAGATACCCGCCCTTCTGCTCCGGAAAATTCGCGATAATACCGTCGCGCACTTCGAGAGCCGCCTGTGCCACCCCATCCGTTCTCGCGACATCGCTCCGTCCGGTGATATGCCCGATGGCCGAAACCTGACTCGTATCCGCTTCCGAAAGCTGCTCAAACCACGCCAAAACGGTCGAAAGGTCCTTGCCATATTTCGAAACTTCTTCTTCCGAAAGCCCGATACGGGCGAGAAGCGCGATATGCTTCACTTCTTCCGGAGTCATCATGTCTGCCATACGCATTTCCAATGTTATCCCTTTCCGATCAGGGTCTTGAATCCCGATTCATCCAAAACGACCACCCCGAGCTCCCTCGCCTTGTCATATTTGCTCCCCGGGTGCTCTCCGGCCACGACATAGTCCGTCTTCCGACTCACCGATGAAGAGACCGATCCTCCCTGCTTCCGTATCATATCTTTCGCTTCATCGCGTGTAAAGGAGGCGAGTTCTCCGGTCAGGACGAACGTCTTTCCCTCGAGAATCCGTTCATCGGTTCCGGTTTCATCAGGCAATACCAGAGCCACTCCCCGTTCCTCCAGACGTACCAGCATTTCCCGATGCTTCATATCAGCAAACCAAGCCCGGAGACTCTCTGCGCTCTTCACGCCGATTCCGTTCAAAGCCACCCATTCTTCTTCGGTTTTCCGTCCGAGCCATTCCATCACCCCCTGCACGGTCCCTATCGATATTTCCCCTTGCCGATGCTCATTCCCGACGTGTTCGGCGATCAAATGCGCCGTCTCCTCCCCGACATGCAGGATACCGAGCGCGAACAAAAATTTTTCCAAAGATATCGTCCGCGCATTCCTGATCGACTGCACGATCTTCTCCGCCTTTCGATCCGCGAAACGCTCGAGCGGCTCGAGATCCCCCGCCGACAAATCGAAGATATCCGCTACGTCGGAGACAAGACCTTCGTTCATGAGCTGTTCGATGATTTTCTCACCCAGACCGACGATATCGAATCCCTTGCGTCCCACAGCGTGAATGATACGTTCGCGTTCCACCGCAAAACACTTCGGATTCGTGCAGTACACCGCCACGCTCGCTTCGGTCCGATCTCCCTTGTCCCGATTCTTCCTTTCCGAAACCGGACTTCGGCATATCGGACAGACAGAAGGAAAAACGTATTTCCGTTCCTTTCCGGAACGGAGCGCGGGTAGGACGACGACCACTTCCGGAATAATATCTCCCGCTTTCTGAAGGATGACCGTGTCCCCGATCCGGACATCAAGCCGTGCAATCTCGTCGGCATTGTGCAGCGTCGCCCGGCTCACCGTCGAACCGGCTATCCGCACCGGCCGCAGATGTGCCACCGGCGTCAGCACTCCGGTCCTCCCGACCTGCACCAGAATATCTTCCACGACCGTCGTCGCCTGCTCGGCCGGAAACTTGTACGCGACCCCGAAACGCGGTGCTTTGCCGGTATACCCGAGCGCTTCCTGAAAACGACGACTTTCCACCTTGATGACGATTCCGTCGAGACCATACGAAAGCTCATGCCGCCGCTTCACCCACTCCTGATAATACGCTTCCACTTCACGGATACCCGTGCATTTTCGGAACTCGGTATTCACCTTGAATCCCAGTTCACGCAACAGTCCCAATTCTTCCGACTGCGTTTCCATCCGATTCTTCTCATCGGAAATACCTATCCGGTCGATATCATAAACGAACGCATCCAACTTGCGCCCCGCAACCACCTTCGGATCGAGCTGACGGATCGATCCGGCCGCCGCATTACGCGGATTGGCGAACACCGGCTCTCCGGAGGCGAGCCGCTCCTGATTGATCCGCTGCAACTCATCCCCCGCCAACCAGACTTCTCCCACCACAATCACATCGACCGGTCGAGTCAGACGAAGCGGGATACTCCGAATGGTCCGGAGATTCTGCGTCACATTTTCCCCGACAGAACCGTCCCCGCGCGTCGCCCCCTGAACCAACAATCCCTCACGATAGGTCAGGATCATCTTGAGACCGTCAATCTTCAGCTCGCAGCAATACTCAAGATCACTTTCCCCTTCGGTCCGGAGGCCCTGTTGGACCAAAAGTTTTTTCACCTTGATATCCCAGGCCCGCAATTCCTCGAAATCAAAGATATCGTCGAATGACCACTGGGCCACTTCGTGCCGCACCTTCTCGAAGGCTGCCAGGGGTTCAGCTCCTACCCGCTGCGTCGGACTCTCCGGAGTGACCAGATCAGGATACTCACGTTCCAGCGCTTCCAATTCGGTATAGAGCGCATCATACGCCTCATCGGATATTTCCGGCCGATCCGAAACATGATACGCCACCCGGTGTCGATCGATTTCCTTCCGCAAGGCCACTATTCTCATTTCCGCCGCATGCAAATCCATATCCCTCTTCCTATGATAGACTATCCCCTCCGCACATCCGCCCCGACCGCCTCCGCGACATTCCGATAACCGTCCCGTTCCAGCATATCCACCAGTCCCCGGTTGATAGCGCCGATCAATTGCGGTCCCTCGAAAACCATACCCGTGATGAGCTGAACGAGCGACGCACCCTTGCGGATCTTACGGTACGCATCCTCGGCCGAAAAGATGCCACCCACCCCGATGATGACGAATTCCTTCCCGGTCTGTCGGAAAACATATTCAATCAAGCGGTCCGAGAGATCATCGACTATCTTGCCGCTCATACCGCCATAGTCAGGGAAATCCGTATCGAGAATCCGCGGATTCTCCCGTGGTTTTGTCAGATTCGAACAGACGAAACCGTCCAGATTGAAACGTCGGGCGAGCACGATGATATCATCGATTTCCCGATGCGTCAGATCGGGCGAAAGCTTGATAAAAATCGGTTTCGTCTTCGGTACCGTCGCGAGTCTGGTCAGCAGATATTCCAGGTAATCCTTATCCGTGAACGGGCACCCGCCATAGGCATTCGGGCAGCTGATATTAATGGTCACGTAATCACCGACAGAGCGCATTTCCCGGTATGCCCGCAAATAATCCGCCGCTCCCGCTTCTTTCGTGATCGTCTCCCGATTATTCGTCTTCGCGATATTGATGCCGACCGGGATCCGAAAATTCCTTCCTCGCAGTCGCCGTGCGATCGCCCGAGCTCCTCTGTTATTGAGACCATAGTGCACCAAAAGGCTCTTCGATTTCTTGAGCCGCCACATGCGCGGTTTCGGATTGCCCTCACACCGGTCGCCCGTAATCGATCCGATTTCCATGAAACCGAATCCGACCTCCGGCAAAATGTCCGTCAACCGTCCGTTCTTGTCGAATCCTCCCGACAATCCGACCGGATTCCGGAAATCGATGCCCCGTATCCGCTGGGCGAGCGCTAGGTGCTGGAAATCAAACAGGAGCGCGGTGATCCGCCTCACCACGCCATACCGTCCCTGGGTTTCACCGAAAGCGACCATGGTGTCATGGATCTTCTCCGGATCGATCTGAAACACGACCGGCTTGAAAAGACGCACATACAAAAAATGGATGATAACCTGCTTCGGATGCACATTCGAACGATGTTCCATAGCTCGATAGACTGATTTCTCAAATAAAACCTACCTTTCCCCTATTCTAGCCTGATTCCGGGCAGAATGGAACCCTTTCGGAACCGATCAAGCACGTCTCTTCAGTCGAAATTCAACCCAAGGAGACGCTCTAGTCGATCCAGAAGTCCGGGAATGATATTGAATGCGATCGGAAAAGTATAGAGAAAGAGGGCGAGGGGAATGTTTATCCAGACCGCCAGCATCCCCAAAACGGTACAGGCCGGAGTGAGCGCCGAACGGATCTGCGCCTGAACGAGCAATCGACGGGAAAGGTGATCCGTATCGATTTCTTTCGAATTCAACGCATACCGGAGAACGATCCATGCCAGAATCCCGATAATGAACACATTGAGTCCATAGAGGAAGATCGCCAGGCGCGATGTCGAGTATTCGCCGAGCAGATGCGCGGAAAACGGAATCAAAGCGACGAAAGACAGATAGAGGATATTCAGCAGCACCAGTACCCGATTGACATTCTTCGTAAAGGCCCCATAGAAGAAATTATGCGCGATCCAAAACATGGCCAACACGGCGAAACTCACGAAATACCCCACGAAAAGCGGCCCGAGATGGCTCAGTGCTTCCCAGAGCTCCCGGTCGCTCGCAAAATGAAGCTCGGGAACGACGATCTCGATGACCAGGAGTGTCATGACGATCGCGAACACTCCATCCGATAACGCTTCAAGCCGATTCTTGTTCATACGATTTCTTTGTTACGAATAGACGTTCGGAACGGACGTTGCGGCAAACGCCACGAGACATACGCTCCGCCTCACAGTATATCAGACCGGCCGGCCGACACGCCCAGACACCGACAAAAACGAGACGGTACGTACCGAGTTACGTAACCAGGTACGGATATCGACAAATACGAACATGAAAAACCCCGCACTACCGTTCGGTAAAATGCGGGGTCAAAGGACTAAGCATCAAGGGTCTAAGAGGCCAAAGGTACAGAGTCCGGAGTACTAACTTGCGAAGCGCAGAGCGGGGAAGTAGTCGCCCCAGCCGTCGTCGAGCCAGTCCCAGTGCACCACCACCTGGTCGCCGCCCTCGCAGAGACACGGAACGTAGAGGCTGCCACAGCGGAACTGCACGACTGACTTCCAGAGAAAGACCGCTTTGCCTTGGAAAAACCTCCGGAAAACAGTAGGACCTTTCTTTTGGATCTCTTCGCCATCGCGCAGCGACAGGCAGCTCTCGAGCATCTTCTGTTCTTTCAGATACTCATAGAGCTCATTGCCTTCCATGTAGCGGCCATTCTTCTGACCGTCGTGGAGCCAGGGGTCGACGGCTCCGAGATCATATTCGACCAGACCGGTAGGTTCCAGTTCCGGATGCATCACCGTCTTCACCCAGTCGGGGTAAACCGGCCGGATGGAACGGTCGACGCGGACGATGGTGTCAGGAACGGGCTCCAGCTTTTTCTCGAATGAAACGATCTTGCGGACCGGACCGAGGCCGAGTACCTTGCGGAACTCGGCACGGTCCACCTCGTCGACATTGGCGTCAAGCAGATCGGCGAGCAGTCCAGAACTGTAGAGCTTCTGAATCTGCCCTGTCGGCGTCCCTTTGTTGCTCACGAGTGTAAGCAGGTTTGCCGCTTGTTTCCAGGAAGCATCGGTACTCATAGGAATCTCCTATTGAGCG
>JAYRFE010000030.1:0-4989 GCA_041908545.1 Candidatus Moraniibacteriota bacterium | reverse complement strand
GTGAGCATCCGATAGGATTTTTCGATGCGATCCCAGTTGTTGTTGCGATCCATGCTGAAATTCCGACCGGAGATGCTGGCGATATTTCCGATGCCGATCAGTCTGGTTACGCGATCGAGTTCTTTGATGTGTTGGGCACCGGAAGTCGGAGGAGAATCCCGTCCGTCCGTAAAGGCGTGGATGGAGACTTCCTCAAGACCTTCCTGTTTCGCGAGGCGGAGAATGGCGGAGAGGTGCTCTCGGTGCGAGTGAACCGATCCGGAACTGATGAGGCCCATGACATGCAATCGACTCCCTTTTTCCTTGACGTGTTTGGTGGCGGCGACGATAGCCTCGTTCTTGTAGAAGGATCCGTCCTGGATGGAGAGGGCGATGCGCGGAAGATTTTGATAGATGACGCGGCCGGCGCCGATAGTCATGTGTCC
Source organism: Candidatus Moraniibacteriota bacterium (assembly GCA_041908545.1). Classification (GTDB taxonomy): domain Bacteria; phylum Patescibacteriota; class Minisyncoccia; order Moranbacterales; family UBA1568; genus JAGOSP01. Next base: position 4,564 of record JAYRFE010000030.1, on the reverse strand, counting down.
GACTTCGCTGTTACCGGACGTGCTCCAGGGGAGACCGACGGAAATACCCGATGCCTGTAGGGTCGTCATCGGGTAGAAACGGTTGAATTTGTCGAAAGTCGGAAGAATGGCTTCCCGGATGGGATTCCCGGCGACATTGTTGCTGATTCCCCAGCCGTCAAGCACGATGAGTACGATAGGTCGATAAGGCATTTTTACTTTTCTTTTAGGATTTTCACTCGAAATGGTACCATGGATCGTCCTTTGACAAAAGGGGTCTGCCACCGTATACTGAGCATGCATCTAATTCATGTATTGATTCTAACCGTACTCTGGCAGAATCAGATGCTTTTTGGAAGAAAATATGGGAATGAAACGGTTTCTCTACAACCAAAAGACAACATTTTTTTTCGGATCTTATTCTCTTTCTTTCCATTGCGCATACTTGCCGGTATCACAGTGATACCGAGCTGCCGGTCTCATACGGTGCTTTCGTATGTTTGAAATAACCAGTCTTGTTTTTGGCGTCATGCTTCTCGGCGGAGGGGCGGTCGCCGGGTACTTCGTCCGCCAGAATATCGCCAAAAAACAGCTGAAGACGGCTGAAGGTCAGGCGGAAAAGATATTGAGTGAAGCGAAGAAAAAGGCCGAGGAATCCGTCTTGGAGGCGAAGAAGAAGTCGGTCGAAATTCTCGAGGAAGCGAAGAAGAACGAAAAAGAGCGAGAACAGAAAATCCTGAATCAGGAGGCGCGTGTCGAGAAGCGCGAGGAGCAGCTTGACCGGAAGAACCGGGAACTCGAGAAGCATGAGGAATCCTTGGTGAGGAAAGCCGAAGGGATCAAGGCGCTTCGGGAAGAAACCGAGAAACTGAAAGAGGAGGAATTGGCCCGGTTACAGGAAATCGCTTCCCTGACCCGGGAAGAAGCCGCAGAACAGATATACAAGAAGGCCGAGAAGGAGAGCCAGGATGTTTTGGTGCGTCGGATTTCCAAGCTTGAGAATGAGAATGCGGATGAGCTTGAGCGAAGGGCGCTTTCGATCATGGGGACGGTCATTCAGAAATACGCCCGTTCACATGTGGCTGAATTCACGACTTCGACCGTGCCGATCCCTTCGGATGAGGTGAAGGGGAAGATTATCGGGAAAGAAGGACGCAATATCCGGGCTTTGGAAAAGGAGACGGGTGTGGAATTCATCGTCGATGATACGCCGGAATCGGTGATCATCTCTTCGTTCGATCCGGTACGTCGTGAAATCGCCCGTATCGCGCTTGAAAAACTGATCGAGGACGGACGTATCCATCCGGCCCGCATCGAGGAGGCGGTGGCCGAAGCGAAGAAGGAGATCGACCAGAAAATCCGTGAAGCCGGTGAAGCTGCGGCTTATGACGCCGGTGTCGCCGGGCTCCACCCGAAATTACTCTATATCCTTGGTCGCCTGCGGTATCGCTATAGCTATAAGCAGAACATCCTGCTCCATTCCCTGGAAGTATCGTATCTCTCCGGAGCTATCGCCGCCGAACTTGGTGCCAATGTGGCCGTCGCCAAGAAGGCTGGTCTCCTGCATGATATCGGCAAGGCGGTTGATCATGAGATCGAAGGGACACATGTCAAGATCGGTATGCGTATCTTGGAGAAGTTCAATATCGGGCAGGATGTCATCGATTCCATGAAGTGCCATCATGATGAGTATCCGCATGAGCGGTTGGAGGCATTCATCGTCACGGCTGCGGATGCCATTTCTGCCTCCCGACCGGGTGCGCGAAAGGAAACGGCTGAGAAGTATATTAAGCGTCTGCAGGAACTCGAGGCGCTCGTCAATTCTTTCCCTCAGGTCGAAAAGTCCTTCGCCATTCAGGCTGGTCGTGAGGTCCGCATCTTCGTGAATCCGGAGAAGACGGATGATCTCGGTGCTATGAATCTGGCGAAGGAAATCGCCAAGCGTATCGAGGAAGAATTGCAGTATCCGGGTGAGATCCGGGTCAACGTGTATCGCGAGACCCGTGCGATCGAATACGCACGTTAGAGGAAACCTGACGTTGAAAAAGGAGAATGGAATCGTCCGACACCACTTCGCCCCTTCTGGCGGAGTGGTGTTTTTTGATCATCGAAAGTGAGAGGAATTCCTTCTACCTTGCTTCGTCGTGTACCGTCTTTTGTTTAAGCCAAAAAAATTTGCATTTTTTGAGGAAGGGCTTATAATAAGGAAAAGAAGCTCATGAGAGGATTTTGCGCTTTTTTGGAAATCTGCTACGGTAGAAGAGGTTAAAAGCTTGAATACGGAAAGGAGGTGGAAATTATGCAGAATGTAAACAAGGATGCGCTCGTCCATGAGATCGTGGAGAAGACCGAGCTTTCGAAGAGAGATGTGGAATCCGTGTTGGAATGTCTTATCGATGTTGTCACCGACCAGCTCCGCAAGGGGAACAAGGTGACTCTTACCGGTTTTGGTACGTTCAAGGTTTCGAAGCGCGCTGCTCGTGAAGGTATCAATCCGCAGACGAAAGCCAAGATTACCATCCCAGCTATGACGGTTCCGAAATTCACCGCTGGAAAGACCTTGAAAGAAGCTGTCAAATAATCTTCCGTATTTTCCAGATACAAAAGATAGAGCTGTCCCGCTCCGACGTAACGCCGGAGCGGGGTTGCTTTTTTCAGGACGAACCAAATCGAATCTCTTATTGACGGATAGAGTCGGAACAGGTACAGTGGGAAGAGTCCGAATTCGTCGGTTGGAGGGGTTCATTTTTGGCGGTGTTTCGGGGCATAGTATAGTGGTAGTACGAGTGATTTGGGATCATTTAGTCTCGGTTCGATTCCGAGTGCCCCGACTGACTGGAAAACTGTTTCTTGCGGCAATACGCTTCCTTCTGTGCCGCATAGGGTTTTTCGATTGACCGTATGAAGAGAATCGTGACTATCGGTGGCGGAACAGGGAGTTTTATGCTGCTCTCGGGATTACGGAAATACCCTGTCGCGCTTTCAGCGGTCGTCTCGATGACGGATGACGGCGGTTCGACGGGTGTGCTACGCGACGAACTTGGTGTGCTTCCGCCGGGAGATGTCCGTCAGTGCCTGGTTGCCCTTTCGGATTCGCCGGAAATATTCCGCAAACTTATCAATTATCGTTTCGAGGAGGGAGGATTGGCTGGTCACAGTTTCGGCAACCTTTTCCTTTCCGCCCTTGAGAAGGTGACGGGGAATTTCTCGGAAGCGGTCAGGGAGGCTTCCCGGATACTGAACGTGAAAGGTGAGGTGATTCCGGTGATCGTGTCGGACACGAATCTTTTTCTCCAACTCAAGAACGGGAAACTTCTTCGAGGGGAGAATGAGATCAATCAGAATATGAAAGTCGAACAGATCGGCGTGAGTCGGATTTTTTTGGATCCGAAACCCCGGGCGAATCCTTTGGCAATCGAGCGTCTTCTTGAAGCCGATCTCATCATCATCGGTCCGGGGAATCATTACTGTAGCGTCATCCCGAATCTCCTGGTTCCCGGTATTCCGGAAGCGATCCGTGAATCTCAGGCGAAAGTGGTATACAACGGAAATCTGGTGAGTAAGCGTTGGCATACGGATGAATTCACGCTTGAAGACTATGTGGAGGCTATCGATCGCCTGTTGGGTGAGTCGCGCATCGACTATGCGACTTATAATACCAGTTTGCCTTCGGAAGACCTGCTGATGAGGTACGCCCATGAAGCCGTGCTCACCGGTCGGCGTTCTGATGGGCATACGATCGGCGATCGCTGCACCGTCATCGAGGGGGATTTCCTGGATATGCGTCCGGTGAAGTATTCCCGGGCGGATAAGATCGCGGCCACACGCGCTTTCATCCGGCACGATACGGAGAAACTCTCCCTGGCCCTTATGGCCCTTATGAAAGAATCGGAATGAAGAGCGAGTTTTTTGACGGTCGGATGATTTTTCGGCTATACTGATTCGGTAAAGCTCCTATTAAAGCAAAAAGACATGTACACGTTGACACTGAAACGTATCGAAGATATCGCCGACGGGACGAAGATGTTTTTTTTCGATCGGCCGGCTGATTATGAATATCAGGCTGGGCAGTACTGCGCGCTCAAACTGGCGAATCTGATTGAGTCTGATCCGAAGGGGGCGGCACGGTCCTTTTCTTTCGCCTCATCCCCGTATGAATCCGAACTCGCTTTCGCGATGCGCTCCGGAGAGAGCGGCTACAAGAAAACGTTTTGGACGCTCAAGCCGGGTGACACCATCGAAGCGACCAAGGCGGTCGGGTTTTTTACCGAGCCGGAAGGAAACGACCAGCCGATCGTGTTTCTGGTCGGAGGTATCGGCATCACGCCGGCCCGAAGCATTCTCCGGGAAGCATTGCATCAGGGGAGTCAGCGGGAATATACTTTGTTTTATGCGAATCGTTTTCAGAAAGACGCGAGCTTTCATGAGGAATTATCGGATCTCGCGCACACGCTTCCGCATTTCCGGTATGTGACGGTGCTGAGCAGATCCGAGGACCCGGTCGGTCCGGAAAACGATGAGCGGGGGTATATCACGGGCGACGTGCTGAAAAAATACCTTGTCGATATCCCGCAGTGCCTCTATT
>JAYRFE010000029.1:0-5045 GCA_041908545.1 Candidatus Moraniibacteriota bacterium | reverse complement strand
TGTTGACGACGGCTCAGGTAATCGAAGAATTGATTAAGTTGGCTAAAGATATTCGGGAGGGTGACAAACGAGGTCAGGAATTAGGTCTTGCTGAGGACGAGTTGGCGTTTTACGATGCGCTCGCTAATAATGATAGTGCCAAAGCAGTGTTGGGAGATAAGCAGCTCGCCGTGATTGCTATCGAAGTATTTCGGAGCGTGAAGGGGAATGCGACGATCGACTGGACGCTCAAGGAGAGCGTGCGTGCTCGGTTGCGTCGTGATGTGAAACGTATTCTGAATCGTTATGGTTACCCACCAGATGAGCAACTCGTTGCCACCGAAAATGTTTTGAAGCAAGCGGAATTTTTAGCGAATGAGTTTGGCGAATAGAGCAGAAAAAGGGCAAGCAGGTACCTTTTAATGAGTCGGGTGTTATCTCTCAAACTTCCGATTCTGTCGGTGCTGGATGATTTCATAGCAGGAGTTACGTAACTGGTTATATATATCGATATGGAATACAGGAGACCGAAGGCGTTGAGGAAGGGGGATGTGGTCGCTATCGTGTCGCCTTCGTGGGGTGGGCCGAGCGTGTTTCCCTGGGTGTACGAGAACGGACTCGCGGTGCTCCGTGAGTGGGGGCTGGAAATACGCGAGTATCCGAGCGCTCGGGCGGACGCGGGGTTTCTCCGCGCTCATCCGGAGTTTCGGGCGAAAGATTTGAACGACGCGTTTGCGGATCCGGACATCAAAGCCGTTTTCGCTTCGATCGGTGGTGATGATTCCGTCCGTATCCTGCGTTTTCTCGATAAGGATGTTATCGCGAAGAATCCCAAGATCGTCATGGGGTATTCGGATACGACGACGATACATGCTTATTGTCATCTGCTCGGGTTGGTGACATTCAATGGCCCGTCGGTCATTGCCGGTTTCTCGCAAATGGAAAGTTTACCGGCGAGTTTTCGCGAGCACGTGCGGAGCATGCTGTTTGACCCGGCTGATTCGTATACATATGTCCCGTTTGATTCGTACAGTGACGGTTATCCCGATTGGAGTGTCCCTGAGAATCTCGGAAAGGTGAAGGAGCCGAGGCATTCCGACGGTTGGAGGATCTTGCAGGGGGGCTGGTATCGTGGAAGGCGGATTGTTCGGCGGGTGCATCGAGGTGTTGGAGTTTCTGAAGGGGACGGAGTACTGGCCGGACAGGGATTTCTGGGACAGGAAAATCCTTTTTTTCGAGACGTCGGAGGGCAAGCCGTCGTTGGATCAGGTCAGGTATATGCTCATGAATTATGGCGTGCAAGGAGTATTCGACAAGGTGTCCGGAATCCTGTTCGGGCGAGCCAGGGAGTATTCCGATGAAGAGAAGCGTGGGCTCGACGAGATGCTGGTTCGGGTGATCGGTGATGAGTTCGGTCATCCTGATTTGCCGATCGTCTCGAATATGGATTTCGGGCATACCGATCCGCAGTGGGTGATGCCGCTTGGGGTGCGCGCGAGGTTCGATATTGATAGAAAGGAATTTTCGTTGGTTGAGCCGTGGCTCACCGCGTGAGGCGGAAAGAGGCGTGTCCAGCGCCCCCCTATGATTCCCTCCCCTTGGAAATCGTTTCGTCCGGATGCCTGGGTGGTTTCGGTGTATAATAAAAGTCCTGAATTAAATCATGAATATCATTCCTATGAATCAGACTATTTTTCGGAAGGATGCGGAGAAGGCGACGTTTGTCGCGGAGCGGGTGTTTGCTGTTGCTCCCGATCGGGTCTGGGAGGCGCATACGAAGAGTGAACGGCTCGGAGAGTGGTGGGCGCCGAAACCGTGGAAGGCAATGACGCAGTCCCTTGATTTTCGCGAGGGTGGCAGTTGGCGCTACTATATGCTCGGACCGGATGGCACGAAGAGCTATTGCCGTATCGACTATCGGAGCATCGATCCGGGGAAGAGTTTCTCAGGGGACGATTACTTCTGTGATGAGAACGGGGAGTGGACTGCCGATATGCCGAATATGGACTGGAAGATGGAATTTCTCGCTGAGGGCGACGGGACCCGGCTCGTGTCTACTATCGTTTTTCCGAGTGCGGATGACCTCGAGAAAATTCTTTCTTTGGGTATGCAGGAGGGATATTCCATGGCGCTCGACCAGCTCGAAGGACTGCTTACCAGTGAGAATCAGGGTTGAGACACGGGAGAGATGAGGGTGTCGCCACGGAGGGAATTACGTAACTAGTTACGTATATCGTCATGAAGGACTGCAAGACGATCGCGGAATATATGGCGGGGCTGCCCGAGGAGGTGCGGGCGGATTTTTCTTCGTTGTGGAGGGAGATCCGGAAACTGGTTCCGGAGGGCGAGGAGGCGATCCGCTACGGGATGCCGACGATCCGGTTTCGTGGGAAGAATCTTGTCCATTGCGCCGTCATGAAAGAACATTTCGGATTCTATCCGGCCGCTTCGGGAGTGCGGGCTTTTGAAAATGAGATCGCGGGGAAGTATGGATATTCCAAAGGCGCCATCCGTTTTCCGTTCGGTAAGCGGCTGCCGATGCCGCTCATCCGCCGGATCGTTCGGTTCCGGCTTTCCGAAGAATCCTCCTGCTCCCGAAGTCCTCTGAAATCCCACTCTCAGAAAAAGTAACATAATAGTACGGCCGTGGAATTTTGTTGTAATATAAGAAAGAGAAGATGTATTTTTCGGATACGAAATAGGATGTAGGATCCGTATGTATAAACTCGGCCCGGTTCAACAGAAGCTCCTCCTCTTGCTCGTCGCTGGAATCGGGTTAGGCTTGGAGACTTCTTCTATCCGCTACTATCGGAAGCTTGGGGTGATAGTGAGGGAATGGAAACGTATCGATCAACGAAGTATCAAGCGTTCTGTCGGACGTTTGTGCAGCGAGAAGCTGGTTAAGGAAATCATCCGGCCCGACGGATCATTCAGGCTTGTGCTTACGGATGAGGGGAAGCGGCAGGCTCGCATCCGATCCCTTTTCGGTGATTCGATCTGTTTCAAGAATGCGAGGCGATGGGATAAGAAATGGCGTATCGTCATGTTCGATATCCCGGAAAAGGAGAGAGGGTTCCGCGATATTTTGCGCGAGCATCTGCGTGAGTTGAATTTTTACAAGCTGCAGCAGAGCGTTTTCGTTTCCCCGAATCCGTGCGAGAAGCAGATAGCGGAACTGGTATCGTTGTATAGGGCGGAGCCGTTTGTTCGCGTAATGACGGTAGACTGGATCGATAACGGGAAGAAGCTCAAGGATTATTTTTTTGGTCAGGAATCTCACCGGAGGAATATCCGGAAAACCGAAAACGGGACAGTATCCTAATCTCACGGTCGTGAAATTAGGATACTGTTTAAGGTATGAGTTTATCATTAAATATATGGGAGCGGATATGAAGAAATCTTACCGGCAGTGCCAGTCGTGCGGCATGCCTTTGAAAATGGATCGGAATGGCGGTGGATCGGAAAGGGGCGGATCACTGAACGCTATGTACTGCAGTTCGTGTTTTCGGGATGGTGCTTTCGTCCGGCCGGATATGACAGTAGGGGAAATGCAAGAGCTCGTCGATGATGTCCTGAAGCGCGAGATGCATTGGTGGCGGCCTTTGCGGTGGCTGGCTGTGCGGCAAATCCCAAAGCTGGTTCGGTGGGCGGAATCGAAGCGGTGAGGGAATCAGGGTTTGACTTCGGGTGTATACTGGAGGTGAGGGGGAGCGGTGTTAGAGGAACAGGAAATGGAACTCGGAAGTGTAAATTTGACGCTGCAATGTTACATTAATTGACTCCGGCCTTCGGATGTGCGATATTCGATGGGCTGTTCTTTGAAGGATTGTGGCTGAGCCATGGTCCTTTTTGTTGTTATCGATGAACATTAACATCTGAAGAAAGGTAGGTGAAAGAATGAGTGAATCAGGGAAATCGGAGCCACGGCAGATCTTGGTTATCGTCGGCTCGAACAGCGATCTGCCGCAGTGCGGCTCGGGGCTTGAAGTGCTTCAGGATTTTGAGTCACGTGGGATCGTCAGCGTGATGTGCGTGTACACGGCGAGCGTACACCGGAACACCGAGGCGTTGTTTGGGCAACTCAAGGAGATCTGCGCGGCGCAAGACGTGGATGTAATCATCGCCGGAGCCGGGTGGGCGGCACATCTGCCGGGAATGGTGGATGCGTACTTGCGGTTTACGTTGGCTGATACCCATGTCGTTGTCGTGGGGGTCGCGTTTGAGGATGAGCACGACAGTCGACACACGGAGGCGGCCAAGCTCTCCATTTCGGAAGTGCCGGGGACTCAGGTCGTGTATCAGGATCAGGCCGGGCAATTTGTCGGCCCGGATGGTTTTCGTCGCGCATGCGTTCTGGCTGCTTGGGGAGGGTTGCCCCGTTTGCAACTTCCTCAACCGCGGCCGGACCAAGCGCGGAGTATCCGTGAGGTACTGTCCACATTTTGCAGATGAACAGGAGGAAGTAAAAATGCAGGCACAGCCGAAGTATCCGCTGTATCTCAGCGACGCCGCACTGATCCATCAGGGCAAGGTCCGGGATACCTATGCACTCGAATGCTATCCCGATTTATTGCTCATGGTGGCGACTGATCGGATCAGTACGCATGATGTCGTCCATGTAAGCATGGTACCAGGGAAAGGCCAGGTCCTCACGGCGATGACGGTGTACTGGTCGAAGTACGTGTTTCAGGACATCCCGACGCACATCGTCGCCTATGGGAAGAAGATTTACGAATATCTCCCAAGGGATCAGACATATCCGGACGATCTTCATCTGCGGGCGATCGTCGTCCAGCGGGTCGACATGATGCCTTTCGAGCTCATTTTTCGGGCGCGGATGGCAGGGAGTTTGTGGAATAAGTTTTGCAGCCAGGGAAAACCGGATCCGTACGGACTGGTGTTGCCCCCCGGTCTTCATCTCATGGACCGTCTTGAACCGCCGGTCTTCACGCCGACGGAGAAGTCCGAGACGGATGATCCGGTGAATGCTGATTTCATGCGAAGCCGGGACAGCCGATACGATGAGGCGATAGCATTGGCCCGCCGGGCCTACGACGAAGGAAGGA
>JAYRFE010000028.1:0-19779 GCA_041908545.1 Candidatus Moraniibacteriota bacterium | reverse complement strand
TTACCGTAAACGTTCCGCTACCAGTGGCAGAGCAACTCTGAGCGGTTATATCGGCATCCACCACAGCAGATCGCGTAGTAGAAGCTGCCCCTCCGTCAATTCTATTCGTAGTCATTCCAGCCATTGCGGTCTCGATGATAGCACCGGTCAGTGCCGCCTCATCGCAGGCGAGCACCAGGGCAGCTTGCAACGAATGCACCTGCGCCTTATAAGCCGCGATATTCGCCCTTTCACGAGCGTTTGAAAGCGAGACCAAAACAATGGAAGCGAGAATACCGATGATCGCGATGACGATCAGGAGTTCGATGAGGGTGAAACCTTTCTGAGACTGATGGTTCATAATTGACAATTTCATACTATTTAATCGAGACCGGGAATCCAAATCATTGAACCCCGATAATTAGCAGCCTGCCGGAAAGGTGACACCGTTTTCTTCTATCGAAGTCGTCCCATCTCCTTCGCACAAAATGGCCGCGGCAGAATTTCCAAGATCGGTCGATTCAGTCAATACCCGAAAAGTCCCAGAACCGGCAGGTCCACAATCCATCACCGCGATATCAGCCGCGGCAACCACATTAATCCGATTGTTTGACGCAGGCAGAATCGAGTTTACAAAAAGCTCATCAAAATCCGCCGTATCACACTCCGTCAACAAGGCCGTCTGCAACGAATGTGCCTGCGCCTTGTAGGCCGCAATGTTCGCCTTTTCACGGGCGTTCGAGAGCGAGACCAAAACAATGGAAGCGAGAATACCGATGATCGCGATGACGATCAGGAGTTCGATAAGGGTGAAACCTTTCAGATTTTTTATCATATCCCCACCTCCTTTCCATTCATAATTTTTATTTTTCTTCGAAACCCTTCCGGTCTCATCTTCGATTGCTTTTATTATACACCGCTCTTCCGAAAATAACCACTCTTCATCTCGTCATATTCATTCCCTAGAGTTTCCCTGCGATATCATAAATTGGCATCAAAATACCCACCACCATAATCCCGACCCCGATACCGAGGAACACGATCAGAATCGGCTCGATCAGGGAAGTCATATTGCGCGTGATATTTTCCACTTCAGATCGATAGAAATCCGCCACGCCATCAAGCACCTTCGCGACCGCACCTGATTCTTCACCAATCTTGATCATCTGGGAAACGATGGGCGGTATGACCGGGGAACGGAGAAAGACCCTGCTCATCGCTCCTCCAGTCTTCACTTCTTCCGCGGCATGCAAGATAACTTCCCGGAAGACGAGATTGCCCGTCACGTCGCTCACGATGATGAGTGCCTTAACAATCGGAATCCCTCCATTCAAAAGCGAGCTCATGTTCTCGGAAAAGCGCGTGATATAGACGTATTTCATGAGATTCCCGAACACAGGCAGCTTGAGGACCACTCGGTTCCAATCGCCTTGCCCGGCTGCGGTATTAATGTAGTAATAAAACGACAGACCGGCGGCAAAAAACACAAGCAGTACCGCCCACCAATACATCTGCATGAAGTCCCCAATCCACATAAGCACTTCCGTGTACCACGGAATTGCCACCCCCATATCACGAATCAAACCGGAGAGTTTCGGCAGGATAAATGTTACGACCAGGAAACCAATAATCGCCGCCGCGGCAAGCACGAATCCCGGATAAAACAACGCGCCCTTGATCTTGGCTGACAACTGATAATTCTTCTCGATATTTTCCGCCACCACTTCGATCGAACGCTGGAGAGTCCCTGATACCTCTCCTGCCCGCAGCATATTGATGACCAACGGTTCGAAGACGGCCGGATGCTTTTCCAAACTCTCCGAGAACGACGCCCCATCTTCCACATCATCCTCTATTTCTTTCAAAACGATACGCAGATACCGATTCGATGCCTGATCTGCCAAGGTATCCAAAGCTGAAACCATCGGAACACGGGCGCTGATCAACGTCGCCAGCTGCCGGAACATCACCATCAACTCTTTCTGGGATACACCCTCCCACAGTTTCGACAGATCTCGAACCAACGCGACATCATGCCCCTCCTCCTGTACTGAAAACGGGGTCAGCCCATTGTTCTGCAGTACCTGGATGGCGGCATCCCGACTCAGAGCCTCGACAACCCCCGATCGATCTTGCCCAGCCTCAGTTTTCGCCTTGAATACGAATTTCATACGGATGACAAATTAAGAAAGTTTACCATTTACCGAACAATCAACCCTTCTCGGCCATTTTTGCGATGATCATCTGAAGGTAATCCTGATTCTTCGCATACGAAAAAGCATCCTCGACCGAAATCAACCCCTGGCGAACAAGCTCAGCGAGAGAACGATCGAGCGATACCATACCCTCCTTCAGACTGGTCTCGATGACACCATCGATCTGATGCACCTTATTCTCACGAATGAGATTCTCTACCGCATGATTCTTGAACATGATCTCGACCGCCGGAACCCGACCGCCGCCGACCTGCGGCAAAAGACGTTGAGATATGACTCCAAGCAGAACACTCGCCAACTGAGACCGGATCTGGTTCTGCTGATACGCAGGAAAGACATCGATGATACGGTCTATCGTCTGGGAACTATCGTTCGTATGCAGCGTGGCAAAAATGAGGTGTCCGGTCTCAGCGGCCGTCATGGCGGTACTGATAGTTTCAAGATCACGCAACTCACCCAGAAGCACGACATTCGCGTCCTCACGGAACACTGCCCGAAGCGCATCAGGAAAACTCTTCGCATCCCGGCCGATCTCCCGCTGATTGATGATGCACCGATCCTGACTATAGACGAATTCGATCGGATCCTCGATGGTCAGGATGTGCTTATCATAATTATGATTGATGAAATCGATGATAGCTGCCAAAGTGGTCGATTTCCCATGCCCCACCGGACCGGTAACCAAGACAAGTCCCTGCGAATACTTGGCATAGTTATACAGAGCGGTCGGGACACTGAGTTCCTCAAGGCTCCGTAGGCGATCCATGACGAATCGCATCGTGATACTGATATATCCTTTCTGAAAAAAAATATTCACGCGAAAACGAGCCCGCTCCTCAAACGCATACGAAAAATCCGTATGCCCCTTCGCCAAAAGCTCCTCCTGCTTTTCCTCAGTCAGGATGGCCTGCGACAATGCCTTCGTATCATCGGGAGTCAGGACCTTTTCCTGAACGACCGGAACAAGTTTTCCATCGATACGGAGAGTCGGATGACGACCGACGACCAGGTGCAAATCCGAGGCTTTCTGTTGCCCGACAAGAAAAAGAAGATTCTTGATCCGCTGATCCGCATGCAAATTTGTCTCCATAGGATACTTTTTTTGTATTGATTCATCCGAACACCCTTTCCTGAAGTATAACTGAAAAAAACCAGGAAGACCAACTTCACTCCTCGTCGATCAGAAGCTTCCCTTCGGTTGCACGTTCGACCTCAGCAAGTGTCGTCAGCCCGAGAAGCACCTTGAGAATACCATCTTCCTTCATGCTGATCATACCTTGACTCAGGGATTCCTTACGGAGCTCATGCTCATTCGCTTGATGATCGGTAATGATCGCTTTTACCGGATCGGTAATCTCAAACACCTCATATATCCCGACCCGACCTTTGTGTCCGGTCCTTCCGCAATCATCACAACCGGCGCCTTTGAACACCTTGATTTCCTGATTATCCTTCAAATTGTAGGCCTTTTTCTCCGAAAGCGGTATCTCCTGATACATCTGCGCCAGACGATCCCTCTGAAGATCGGTGATCTTCATTTCCGTCTTACACTTCTCGCAAATTTTCCGCACCAAACGCTGCGCGGCGACCGACTGCAAAGAGGAGGCGAGAAGAAAAGACTCGACACCCATATCGACCAGTCTTGGCACTGATCCTATCGCATCATTCGTATGAAGCGTGGAGAGGACGAGATGTCCGGTCAGCGCGGCATGAATCGCCAACTCAGCCGTCTCGTTGTCGCGGATTTCCCCAACCATGATCACGTTCGGATCCTGACGAAGAATAGAACGAAGACCGGCGGAAAACGTGTATCCGATTTCCGGACGAATCTGACTCTGATTCACGCCATCGATAAAATACTCCACCGGATCTTCAAGAGTCACGATATTGCGCTCTTCCTGATTCAGGATCTGCAAAAAAGCGTACAGGGTCGTCGATTTTCCGGAACCGGTCGGACCGGTAATCAGGACGATACCGAACGGCTCGCGAATCTTATTCAAAAGAACGGTTCGATTTCTCCCCAGAAGACCCAACACATCGAAATCGCTCACATTGTTGGCCCGGTCCAGAACGCGCATCACGACCTTCTCTCCTTCCATGACCGGCAGGGAGGAGACGCGTAAATCGATTGCCCGGCCACCGCTCTCAAAGTGGATGCGTCCATCCTGCGGCTTGCGTTTCTCATCGATTTTCAGGTTCGAAAGAATCTTGATACGCGATACCACCGCGCGACCTACCTCAAGCGGAAATACTAATTGGGATTTCAGAATCCCATCGATCCGAAACCGGACACGATAATTCCCCTCGATCGGTTCGATATGAATATCGCTCGCCCTTCCGTCAAGCGCATGTTTGACGATAACCTCCACCAGTTTCGCGATAGGCGCGTCCTGAAATATCTCTCCTTGAATGGATTTTCTTTTTTCCGCCTCAAGATCGAGTCCTGATTCGGCTCCTTTCTTGAGGGAAAGAATGGCATTCTGAAGCGCCTTATCGGTTCCGCTATAGTTCTTCATCACCTCGCCGAAAACAGCCTCCGTCGTCTGATAGATCTCTATGCTCAACGACTCTTTCTCCGCAAGAAAACGGAGCATATTCATGGCATCGAAATCCGATGGATCGACCATGGCGATGCGAAGCAGTGTATCGTTTTTCTCAAAACAGAACAGGCGGTGCTTCCGGGCCGTCGCCTCAGGGATAATTTCCAAAATCCGTTTCTCCAATTGCTTAGGAAATTCGGAAAGGACCGGTATGGTACCGGAAGATATGCCCGAAACTTTCGGTGCAATTGCCTGTGTTTCAGTTTCCTCCATAGACACCTGTTCCTCTTTAACCTTACAAAAACCAGATGTCCGGTTTATTTGATGAATAGGTTTGCCTTTCCAAGAGGATTGGCCGCAGGAAGTTCAGGTGTCACTCCCTGTCGATTCTGTCGGATCATAGCCAGTATCTCGAAATCCAGCTTTGCCTTTTCAAAGGCATCATCTCCGACAGCGGATGCCAACGATACCGTCGGAAGCAAGAAGAAATCGACTTCCATATCCGAAAACAAAGTGTCCGGCGAAGAAGATTCTTTTTCTGACCCCCCGGCAGGAACCGGCGTTTCCTGATCTTCACGAGTAAGGGCCACCGTCTTCAAAGAGAAAAAACGTTTTGCTTGGACGACGCGCGCGTAGAAATCCTTCATTGCCTCATAGGAACCCGCCGTCTTGATCGTAACCGTAAATACGTCTGGCGTATATGTCCGATGAACACGGGTCACCGTCTCTCCCTCTGCACCGTCCGGCCCCTTCGCGATCAAGAGCCCCGCGCTATCCTGTATATTGTCTTCCGGTGCCGCAAGAACAACAGTCTTTTTCTTTACATCCTGCACCTGTATGTCACTCACGATCACTCCGCTCTGATCGGCTAGAAAATTCAATTGATCGATTCCTCTTTCGATATCCGAAACGGCCGGAAAATATACCTTCCGCAAAAAATCAGCATCGGTCAATCCTGATTCGGGATCGGAGTTCTCGGTTGCAATCTGTGTCTGCATCGACTTGATGTTGGATGCGATGGTATCCAATGAAGATACCTGAGATCTCAGCTGTTCCAACTGAACCCGCCTCTCGGACAGGAGAGCAAAATCAGGCTTGACATAACTGATGGCAATGACCAACGTACAGATGACTATGATCGGTATGGCAAGAAGTTTAAGACTCATACGTAATTCAATAAGGATTATTTAGTTTTTCTTATTCCAAACCGCGGTAATCCCGAATGTCATCACGGACGGAGCGTTATCTTCTTCTTTCATACGGGAAAGACTCGAGATGACGACATCCGAAAAGAGCGGGGAGGACTTGAAAGCCATCAACTGCTGCGCCACTTCCTTATATCCAGGAGCCTCACCGATAATATGGAGACTGTCCTTCTCAAAATCGTATTCAAAATCTGTCAGATGGTTTGCTGGCAGGATAACCCCCTCAAGTCCGACCAGGACGGTCTTCGGATATACCTGCGCCGCCCTGTTCTGATTCAGCAGGGTGAGACGAGCATCCACATCGGCAATATCGCTAATGACCGAGCTGCTCAGACTCGCTTTTTTCATCTCAATCTCTCCTTGTACCGCCACAATCTTCCTCTCATACGAGAACAGGCCCGCTCGGACACCGCCCCAGCAGAGCAAAGTGAGCAAGAACGCCCCGAATACCACCAGCCGTCCCTTGTCACTACCGCTCTTGGCCTGATACGCTGACTTTTCTACGATAGATTGTGATAAGTTCACTCCTGGCATACGCGTCTGTTTTATTTTATGATTCCTCCACCTGACAAAATAATATCTATCATTATACTACATCTTTTTCTGAAACATAGTATCCAATCCTCCGAAGAAACGCTTGTTCTTTTTCTCACGAAGAAAATTCTCTACACCTCCCAACGCCAGCCCGATCGCCACCGCAAAAGAAGTATCCGTATCATGGATCATCGCCTGCTGTTTTTCCGTCGCCTGTATTTTCGACCAGGGATGTCCGATACCGACCGGAATCCCGAATATCGATGAAAAATATTCCACGATACCGGCCAGACGAGATGACCCGCCGGAAAGAATTATCTCGCTCACCTTCGATTCGGGATGCTTCTCCTCATGAGAAGCGATAACCCGCTTCGTCTCAGTGATCACCACCTGCAATGTCGGAAAAACGACGGCCGATTCCCGTTGATTCAAGAAATCCTTCCCGCTCTTCTTCAGCTCCTCCGCCCGGGATCGGGCCACCTCGATCGTGTCTGCCAAAGTTCTGGTCATATCTTTGCCTCCCGTATCGATATTCCGACTCAGCTTTACCGCACCATCGTTCGTCAGGATGATATTCGTCGCGCGAGATCCGATATCTATCAGGATCTTCGCTCCCGATCCGGGAGTTTTCTCAAGCAGGGCACGCACTATCGCGAATGTCTCTATTTCGAGCAGACTCATCTCCAGGGATTCCCGTTGAATATACGATTGATAACGATCAACCTCTTTTCTCAAGGCAGCGACCAGGAGCACTTCCATGATCACATCCCCCTCGCTTCCCTTTCTCTTCTCGATGATCTCCCATGAAAGAGCGACATCCTCAAGCGAAGTGGTCGGCACGTACTTATGCGCCTCAAATTGCACCGCTTCATTCATCTGCGCCTCACTCAGTTCCGGAAACTCGACAAGCGTTATCAGTCCCGTATATGCCGGCATCGCGATGTAGGCTTTGTTAGTTTTCGCCTTCAGTTTTTCCAAAAGAGCATGTAGGTACAGACTTACCGCCTCATCATACGTATAAGTCGCATCCTTGAGCTCCTCTTCAAGATGCGAAAGGTCGGCCACTCCGTAATTCACCAAAACAGGCTTCTCGCCGACAAGCTCAAGCTCGACCACCTTCAAGGCAGCGGTCCCGAAATCAATACCCAAAAAACGCGGATTCCCAAAAAAAGGCATGTGTTTCTCTATTGGTATTTCACTATCTGATTTTATCACATTATTCCGGGATACGAAAACAGATATCATCCGAACGACGCAGGAGACCCGATTCATTGACAGAGTGCTTGCAAAAAAATAGAATACGCCTACTCAAAATAGACGTTTTTTCGCCTTCAGAATCCTTATGTTCAACACTCCCTTTCTCGAAAAACTCTCTCTTCACGCCCGTCATGCGCTCAAGGAATCGTGCGATATCGCTACGTACGCCAAAAGCAGAACCATTGAACCGAGACATCTCCTTCTCGCGCTTTTCCTTGAGAATGGGAGTCTCGGCAGTTTTCTCCTCGAAAATATCGGTTTCGAAAAGGAGCGGCTCGGAAAAATCTGTCTCAAGCACAAAAAATCAGATCGCCTGCCGCTCCGATTCATCCCTCCTCTTTCGGTGACCACAAGAACTATTCTCCGCAACGCCTATCAGCTCGCCCATAATCGTTCCTTCCCATATGTCGGAACCGAACATATCGTCTCAGCACTCATGAACTCAGGCAGCGAGGACATCCAACTCGTCACGGAAACTTTCAAGATCGATCTTTCGAAGGCGATATCCTCTCTTGAGAACCACCTTCATTTCGAACACTTCCCGGAACTTCCCGGACTCTTCGAGGCCTCAGAACACATGCTCTCCAAAGCATCCACCAAGAAAAATTCCAAAACCCCCGGTCTTGATCAATTCGCTATTGATATCAAAAGCCAAGACAACTCGAATATTCTCGTCGGTCGGGAAACGGAAATCGATCGATTGATCACCATCCTTTCCCGTCGCACCAAGAACAATCCGCTTCTCATCGGTGAACCAGGTGTCGGCAAAACGGCCCTTGTGGCAGCACTGGCCGACCGGATCGCTCAGGGAGCCGTTCCGCCGGCACTCCTCGGAAAACGCATCCTCTCTCTCGATCTCGCCCTTATCGTCGCAGGAACCAACTTCCGCGGTGAATTCGAAACTCGATTGAAAGACATCATGACCGAAACGAAATCCCATGCCGACATCATCCTTTTCATAGATGAAATTCATACGCTTGTCGGTGCCGGAAACGCCAATGGGAGCCTTGACGCGGCCAATATTCTCAAACCGGCGCTTTCCCGAGGCGAAATCCGCTGCATCGGAGCTACGACATTCACCGAATACAAACGACACATCGAAAAAGATGCCGCGCTCGAACGACGGTTCCAACCCCTCATCATACGAGAACCGACTCCGGAAGAGACACTGGACATTCTTGAAGCGTCAAAAACCCTCTACGAGAAACACCACCAGGTCACCCTCTCTTCGGAAATCGTCTCACTCATAGTCGATCTTGCTTCACGGTCGGTACCAGACCGCTTTTTCCCCGATAAAGCCTTCGATATCCTCGATGAGGCATCCGCTCGAGCAGGAACGGTTTCGAAAAAACATGTCAGACAGAGAAATGAGTTTTCCCTTCTCTCACAACGGTACCAAGAGACCAGCATCGCCAAAGAGCGCCTTGTCAAAGAAGGCAATTTCGATGAGGCTTTCATCTGGCACAAAGAGGAGCAACAGCTCAAGGAACGTCTCGGGGCATTGGCAGAAACAGGCAAAAATCATTCCACCCCATCCGTTCCCGTCAATGAAACACATGTCCTTCTCGCCGTCTCACGCATGACCGGCGTCCCGATCGAAAAACTCTCCGGACAGAATCCGGGTCGAAAACTCGCCTCACTGAAAAAAACGCTCGCGAAAGAACTTATCGGCCAAGCCGATATCTCCAAAGCGATCACACGTGCGCTCACCCGTTCACTCTCAGGAATCCATTTCCCTGGTCGCCCCCTCGGATCTTTCCTGCTTCTCGGGCCGACCGGCGTCGGAAAGACACATCTCGCAAAGATACTTGCTCAAGAATACTTCGGCAGCGAACGGAACCTCATCCGTATCGACATGAGCGAATTCATGGAAAAACACAGTGTCGCGCAAATGATCGGTTCGCCCGCCGGCTATGTCGGTTATGGCGATGGCGGAAAACTTACCGAACGTATCCGCCGCAATCCATCCTCCGTCGTCCTCTTCGATGAAATCGAGAAAGCGCATCCGGACGTTCTCAATATCCTTCTCCAGATACTCGATGAAGGCGTCTTGACTGATGCTGAAGGACGACAAGTCAGCTTCAAGAACGCCCTCGTCCTCATCACCTCGAATATCGGTACTTCCGCCTTCACCGAAACCTCAGCTATCGGATTCAAAAAACACCTGAGTCAAGAGGATATGACGGTTCAATTCGAGAGCATCCGCCATACCGTGCTCACCGACCTCAAAAAAATCCTCCGACCGGAACTTCTCGCTCGTATCGGTGAAACCCTTGTCTTTCACCCGCTTGACCAACGCGCGCTCGAATCCATCACCCGACTCGAACTGGACGCACTCAAAACACGGCTCGAGAAAAAAGGTGTTTCCCTTGACTTCGCAAAAGACATCGCCCCGTTTCTCGCCAAACAAAGTTTTTCTCCGCAACACGGGGCTCGCCTCATCCGAAAGAACATCGAAACACTGGTCGAATACCCCCTCGCGGAAGCTCTTATCAAAGACCATGCTGCGCATATCACCTTCTCGCTCCACCAAAACACCATCGTGTGTCACACCGGCAGATGAAAACCATCCTCCGCTCGCTTTTTTCCCGTCATACACGAGACTTACGACAGCTCGCGCTTGATGTCCTGTTTCCACTCACCTGTCTCGGCTGCAGCAAAGATGCGGAACTCCTCTGCCCGACGTGTTGCAAAAAAATAGCACCCCTTTCCGAGCAATCCTGTCCCTTCTGTCACAAACATATCACCCCCCATGGTGAAACGTGTTTTTCCTGCTCTCCCCGTATCAGCCTCGATGGAGTATTTGTCTCGTATGATCACAGAAATCCTCTGGTAAGCGCCGCTCTACATGCCTTCAAATATCGGTCTCTCGAATCCCTTTCACAACCCCTCTCACGACTCTTCGTACAAGCAGTGGCCTCGTCCGGATTACCGCTCCCCGACCGAATCCTCCCCGTTCCGCTCCACCCATGGAAACTCCGTTATCGCGGCTTCAATCAATCCGAACTCCTCGGCCACTCTCTAGCCACCCTGCTCCTACCAGGAACAACGATCCCTTTCGACACTGAAAGTCTTCTGCGTCACCGATTCACGCTGCCACAGCAGAGAATGCCCAATGCCGCTTCCCGGAAAGAAAATATCAAAAATGCCTTCTCCGTCCCGAAGCAAAACCATATCTTCGTCGCGGAAAAATACATTTGGCTTATCGACGATATCGCGACCACCTCGAACACGCTCGATGCCTGCGCACGAACCCTGAAACGAGCTGGTGCCCGAAAAGTCTTCGGTATCGTTTTCGCTCGGAATATTTCTATCTCCTCCTCGATACCGATCAGACTTTCCATACCTTCATAAAGTCTGAAGATTCTACGAAAGCAATTTCGTCACCTGCCGGATGATGATCAATGCGGCCAATGCGAGAGCGATACCGATAACGGAATAGGTAGCCATCTTCTTGGCTGATTTCGCCTTCTCATCCGATCCGGCGGAACCCATATAAGAAATACCGCTGATGACGAGCATGATAGTCCCGAATATGCCGACGAGAGAAACCAGGAATCGGAGAATATTCAATGCGATACTCACGAGGGCCGGACCCGCGGACGGAGCGGACACCCCGAAGATACCGTAGATTTCCTTCAGGAGTGACGGAACGGCCAAAGCGAGAGTGAAACCGATAAGAGAGGCCGTCATGGCCGCCTTCCCCTGTTTGACATTACTCTCATCCGCTCCACCAGCCATATACATGATGGCCCCGATAACGAAAAAAACGAGAGCGATCGTTGCGATAGTGCCCCGAAGCCACGGAAGAATGCCGCCTGAGAGTAAAGATTCCACCGTATTGAATGCTACCGGATTATCGATCGAAATAGTGGTCATTCCTCCACCCGCTCCCGCTCCACCGGTTGCCGCCGCACTAGCGCAACAAGATTCCCCTGTCGCGCACCCCGAAGCCGGAGAAATAAGGTCGGAGGGTGAAGTACAGGCTGCCAGACAAGAGCCCGAACGTCCTCCGCCCGAGCACGAAGCCGCATCCGCTCCGTTTCCCCAAAAAAATCCGAGGGAAACGACCAGGAAAAAACTGAAGAAATATATCCGATACATAGGTCAAGGTATTTTATGAAAAACGCTGTTTTTTTGTAAGACCGATCCCGTATCCGGCCCCGAGAGAATTCTATCCGCCCAAAAGACCGTTTCGATCGGTAACGGTCGCCTTCTCCGGATATTTCGAAAAACCGATCCAGAAAAGCAGGACGGCGACACCGATATGTAGCCAATAATCCGAAGTATTCAGAACGAAAAGCCCGCAAATGAAACGAGTCGGTTCAAAAAAACCGATTATCGAGACAACCAGATAGACCAAACCGAAAAAACGTGCATAAAAACGAATCGCTCTTTCCCCGAGCATCACGGACGCAAAGGCCAGAAGACCCGAAAGGATGTGGACGATATTGTGCAATGGATCGATATCGAAGGTCCCAGGCAACGATCCGCACGTGAAACCGAACAACCCGACTCCGATGAAACCGCATGCCAGAGCAAGCAAGAATATTTTCTGCATAGGATACGATGGGATGATTCCTTCCCAGTATACACCATCCCAGGAACTCATCCCATGCCATCCGTAGAAACCGATATCCTCAAAACGAAAAAGACCCCGGCACTTCTGCCGAGGTCTCCTTCATATCACGCTAAAAGGAAAACTAGTTCCGTGGGCGATCTTCAAGCGGACGGGCTTCGTTGACGGTCAGGGTGCGACCATCAAGTTCTTTTCCGTTCCACATATCGATGGCACGCTGCGCTTCCTCCGGGCTTCCCATCTCGACAAACCCGAAACCGCGCGAGCGGCCAGTCATACGATCGGTGATAATTTTCGCGGACACGACCGAACCGGCCTGCGCGAAAGCTTCAGCGAGCGAATCCTCCGTCGAACGATACGAGATACCGCCGACATACAACTTTGTTGACATACTGTGTTGCTTCGAACTGATTACACCGTAAGACGACCTTCCTTCTTGGCACTTGACCGGGAGAAGCAACGACTTCGCCACCGAGAAACGCTTGCGAACGCTATCCTGCCCTCTACTTGCAGGACTCGAAAGAAAACTTACTTGCCCTCATGGTAGCACATTTCAACGGAAAATGCAACAGCATATTCTCTGCACCCGGACGGACCTCCTAGGTCCGCAAACCCTTCCCGGTCCGAAAAAGCCACCCTGTGAAGAGAAATGCCGCACATACGAACGAAGAGAGGATTCCGAAAGCCAACACGATATCCGTATCGGCGACTCCGAGTATCCCATAACGGAACCCGTCTATGATGTAGACCATCGGATTCCAGAGAGACACCGATCGCCAAAACGCCGGCAATAGCTCTATCGAATAGAAGACGCCACCGAGATAGGTCAGCGGGGTCAGGACGAAATTCGGAATGATAAACACCCCATCGAAACTTTTCGCGAACACCGCATTGATAAGACCGAAGAGCGAAAAGAGGATGGCCGCCAAAAGCGCGAACAGGAAAACAGTCGGCCAATGCGCGAAATGGATACGCGTGAAGAAGAGTGCGACCCCGAGGACAATCGATCCCGTAAGCAGACTCCGTACCACCCCGCCGGTAACATAGCCGGCGATAACCACCCAATACGGGGTCGGCGATACCAGTATTTCTTCGAGAGTCTTCTGGAATTTGGCGAAATAGAAAGAGGACACGGTATGCATGAAAGCGTTCATGACCACCGACATCATCACCAGCCCCGGAACGATGAACTGCATATAGGAAAAGCCGTCGATACTCGCCACCTGCGAACCGATGAACTTTCCGAATACCACGAAATAGAGCGTCATCGTGACGATCGGCGGTAGAAGCGTCTGTGTCCACACCCGCAGCATACGGGTCACTTCCTTGCGGACGATAGTCTGATAAGCGATAAGATTCCGCGTAGAATTCATACTGTTTTCATGCCGATTTACGAATCATTCCTCTTGGTCATCCGGAGAAAATATGCCTCCAGACGATTCGACGTATTCCGGAAAGAAAGCACCTCGATACCGGCCGCCCCGAGAATCCGTATGACCTGAGAAATCGAATACTGCCGATTCACGGTCACTTCAAGAGACTTCTCGGTCACCTGAGGATGAAATACAGCCAAATCGGAAAGAGTGTTCTCACTCGGGGAACGATCCAGATCGAGTACTACCGATTCATCTTCCATCGTCGCGAGCAGATCCTTGATCAGGCCCGATGTCACGATTTCCCCCTGATTGATGATGGCCATGTTGCGGCAAAGCTCTTCCGCCTCATCCAGATAGTGCGTCGTCAGGAGAATAGTCACTCCCCTATCACGATTGAGCTCACGCAGAAAATCCCACATTCCCCGCCGCAGCTCGATATCCACTCCGGCAGTCGGTTCATCAAGAATGAGAAATTTCGGATCATGCACCAATCCGCGGGCGATCATCAACCGGCGCTTCATACCGCCCGACAATTCACGTGCCTGGACATCCCTTTTTTCCCATAACCCGAGTTGCGTGAGATACTTCTTCGCGTTCGAATAGGCCTCTCGGCGTGAAATCCCATAGTACCCGGCCTGATCAAGCACGATATCAAGCACCTTTTCAAAAATCCCGAAATTGAACTCCTGAGGGACGACTCCGACCCGCAGTTTCGCCTGAGCGGCATCGTCATCGATAGAGATACCATGCACCGAAAGCTTCCCTGAAGTTTTGTTCACCAGTCCAGACAGGATATTGATCAGCGTCGTCTTTCCAGCACCGTTCGGACCAAGCAAAGCGAAAAAGTCCCCTTCTTCAATAGAAAGGCTGATCCCCTTCAAGGCCTCGACGCCTCCGGTATACGTCTTGCGTATCTGTTCAACTTCAAGCGCTTTTCCCATCGCTCAATCGTTATACATCGAAACCGATCCCATATAGTCTGCTTTTCCGATATCCATCCCGACATGGCGAAGAATGGCGTATGCTGTCACGACATGAAAGAAGAAATTCGGCAGACCGTATTCGGGTAGAAATTCACCCCCAAGAAAATGCTTCTCCGGAAAATACGGAAGCCGAATCTGTGTTTCGGCGGCCGCCGAGAACTGCTCAGGCTTGAGCGTGGCAAGAAAAACGAGCGTCTTATCGATACGGACGATCAGCTCCTCAAGTGATTTCTCCGAATCCTCCATTTTCGGCGGCTCGATACCGATCAACCGGGCAGCCGTCCCCTTGGCATTATCCGAGGCGATCTGCACCTGTTTCACGAAAGGGAGCATATCGATTGCCAGGCGCACTTGAAGCAGTGTCGCTTCTTCGATTTTCTTCTCAGCGCAAAACGCTTCCGCTTTCACCAACTGAGCCTTGAGATTGGTCAGAGCTTTCACGAATACCGGCACCGAAAAATCATAGAGTGGTTGAGACATAAGCGAGTCTTGAGGGGTTAGTATCGGAGTATACCAGAAAAACCGGCTCCGGACCACTCGCCTACACCTCCATGGTCAAATTTTCACCGAACCATTTCTTATACAGGGCGTCATATCGGCCTGATTCGACGATCTTGAGCACAGCCCGATTAATCGGTTCGCGCCATTCGCTCCCCTCACGAAGCGCGATACCATACTTCTGCTTCTCAAACAGTTCCCCGACGATCTCGATCTGCCTATCCTGGTCATTCTTCGCATAATAGATCGCTACCGGAGCATCGAAAACCACCGCGTCCACCGCTCCCTCCTTGAGTTTTCCGTATGCTTCATTGGCGCCGGAAACCGAAACGATTTCCGCATTGACCTGTCTCAGCACCTCGATACTCGTCGATCCGGCGACCGTTGCCACCTTCTTCCCATACAGATCGCGGCTCGTATTGATTTCCCCTTTGACCTTCCGTACCGCCAGAAAAGCCGATACCTGTGCGACCAAAAGCCCAAAGATGATCGCCCCACTGAAGATGATTCCTGTCGTCATGATTCTTCCTGTCCATGTCTGCGGAATATAGTCTCCGAAACCGACCGTCGACATCGACACTACCGTCAACCAGAAAGCCTCAAAAATCCCCGGAAAATACTGCCGATCAAACGTGTCTACTCCCCGTTCGGCGAACCAGAGCACGTTCCCGGCCAACACGATGAAAATCACGATACCGAATGCGGCCGACCGCAACAACCTCCCACCTTCTCGCGCGATCGTTTGAATCGTCTCGAAAAACTTCGGCTTGCTCCTATCCTTCTTCACGGCGATAAGCAGTCCGGAATCAAGCGTCTCATGAGAGAAATCGATATGTTTCTCGCGCTCTTCAGTGATGGTGATACCGGCCAGTCCGACATCCGCTTTCCCTGCCTCGAGCAGCGGAAGGATATCCTTGAAATCACATTTCCGATATTCGAAATCGACTCCGATTTCCTCGGCGATCCTTTCCCAGAGATCGATCTCGAATCCCCGATACCGCCCGCCATCACTCATGATGAAAGGTGAGAAATCAGCTGTAGCGATAGTAAGCTTTTGTTTCATATACCCCTAGTATACCACCTTGAAAAATAACGAACATTAAATTTTAGGACAAGTCCCGAATCCACCCTCTCATCATCGTACGAGAATGTCCAGAAACGTATGATACAATGTCATATATGAAATTTCGCTTGATAAAATACTTCTCAGGAAAAACCACTCTGGAAAACAGCGCGCGGGCCCTGACCATAGCGAATCTTATCCCACTCTTCGGAGTAGTGTTTTTCGGATGGTCTCTCTTTGGAATCATGTTTCTCTACTGGTTCGAAAACATCGTCATCGGCATATTCAATCTCTTAAAGATGCGTCGCGCCGAAATGGTTGCGGATCCAAGCGCGTTATCAAAAAATGAAACCTATACGGATGAACAGTTATCCGCATCCCGTCTCGTATTCATGATTTTCTTCTTCTGCCACTATGGCCTTTTCACGGTCGTGCACGGAACATTCGTCTTCATTATCTTCGGGCCCTCCGATCTCAATCTGCTCAGCTTTGCAGTAGGAATCATTCCCCTCTTGATAAGTCATGCCATTTCATATCGCACCAATTTCATCGGACACGAAGAGTATCGAAAAATACCAGTAGCCACCCTCTTCGTCAGCCCTTACGCGCGAATTACCGCACTTCATCTCAGCATGTTAGCGGGTGGTTTCATGGTCCAAACTCTCGGTACGCCAATTCTCGCACTCGCCATCCTGATTATCTTTAAAATAACCATGGATATCAGCGCGCACCGAAACGAACACTGGAGACACATCCCTTCTATGCATGACGTTTCCCCGCGGGCATCGTAGTCATACCATATAAAATCCCTGTTTTCAGGATTCCAATTCCGCTCTTCAATTCTGGCGGAAGCGAGAGGATTCGAACCTCTGATACCCTTTCGGGTACGACAGTTTTCAAGACTGTTGCCTTCAACCACTCGGCCACGCTTCCTTCTTACACCCGGAATCCTAGCAAGCGGACAGCGGATTGTAAACAATTTGTGATATAGTGAGAAAAAGGTACAATTACCAAAAATAACCTATGGAACACCGGTCCCTCTCGCCGTATTTCGGAAGCGTACTCCTCGAATGGAGCGCTCCCGAACACGATACCTTCGAACTCGGCCAAAAATCACAGATCATCGTCACCGTCGCGCTCGTCCTCACTATCGCCTGGGCACTCTACACCGACAGCCCTATCATGGCAATCACCTTCATTCTTGCCGGTATCGCCGGCTATCTCCTCCATATCGCCGAACCGAAGACCTATCACTTCGCGATCACGACCAAGGGCATACTCGCCCACAATGAATTCTATGCATTCGATACGGTGCAGTCGTTCTGTATCCATACCGATCCTCCACTCGAAGGGCTGCTTTCTCTCCACACCCGGGGCCGACTTGTCTCCCATGTGCATATCCCCCTCTCCGATCTCGATCAAAGCACGATTCGCCTCTACCTACGCGAACACCTGCGTGAAGAACCCCATGACCCGAGCATGATTGACATTCTCGAAAAATTGCTGCATATTTAACTCTGTTTTCCGAATCGATTCACAATACGGAAAATACGTGCACCGTTTGCGCTTGTAGCTCAGTGGATAGAGCGTCTGGTTGCGGTCCAGAAGGTCGTAGGTCCGATTCCTGCCAAGCGCACCTGAAAATCCGGGCCCGCGATGCCTCCTCACAAGGGAGTACCGGAGCGGATCGCCCGGTTTTTTGCAAAAATCAAACGTCCTCGTCGTATAACGGATAAGACACCTCCCTCCGAAGGAGGAAACGCAGGTTCGACTCCTGCCGAGGACACCTTAAACGAACTAAACGGCTTTTTCAAAGCCAAATGGTGGGCGTGCCGAAGGCACGCCCACTGGTTTTCCCCCGCAAAATTCGCATTTTGGAGCGCGCAAGCGCGCACTGATTTTTCGCCAAGGAGGAGGTTCGAGCCAAAGATTTCTTTGGCTACGACCTTTTTCGCAAAAAGGTCGGTATCAAATGCGATTTTATCCAATCCCTGTGCGACTTTTAGCCAGTTTTGGAAAGGTTCGAGCCAAGCATTTTGCTTGTGTGAAAGGTTGGTGATTTCTTCTTCAAGCGACTTCTTTTGTAAAATCAATTTTCCTTTTTCAACACGATAGATTTCTCTTTCAATATCTTGGTCAAGATAACCTGTAAGAAGTCGCTCCAGTTTGATTTTGATATTTTGTATTTTTTCCTCTTTCGCTTTCACACAAGCAGTCAAAGACTGGACGGAATTTTTGTGGTCATTTTCTGCCATTTTCAATAATTCCTCCGCCCAGTCTTTGGGCAAAGAAACTTTTTGAATGACTGATGATAACTGACGGTCTAATTCCTCTTGGCGAATACAAGGTTCAGGACATTTCACCGCCTTGTTTTTCTTGGTGCAGTGGTAATAGACATATTCGTGAACATTGCCATTTTGTTGCTTTTTAACCTTGTATTCGCCAGTTATCATCATTCCGCATGAAGCGCAGTGGAATAATCCGCAAAAAGGTTGTGGGTCATTTTTTGGTTTTCGTTCGGGCTTGCCTCGTTTTTTGAGCATTTCCTGCGCTTCATCAAAAAGTTTCTTTGAAATGATTGGCTCGTGCTTTCCCTCGTGCAACTCGCCGCCATATCTAAAAAGTCCGGTATAAAACGGATTGGAGAGAATAGAAGTCGCACGGGATTTGTGGATTATATTTCCGTTTTTTGAAATAATATTTTTCTTCGCCAAAAAGTTTGCGATATCTTCAAGTCGCTGGTCGCCTTTTATATAGAACTCAAACGCTTGCTTGATAACCCTTGCTTTCTTTCTATCAACCACGACAGTTTTTGTCCGTGAATCATTGATGTATCCTACAGGAGCAAGCGTTGGATAATCACCATTCCTAACTTTTTGGCGAAGTCCTCTTTTGGTATTTTCGGAAAGAGAATCCACATAATATTTGCTTTGTCCGAAAGCCATATTCAACATAAATTTTCCTTGCGATGTACTATCACACCAAAAGGTTGGAAATTTCAAGCTCGCAAGTTTCCCCGTGTCGAGTAGATAAATAATCCTACCGCCGTCCACCGAATTGCGGGCAAGGCGATCTGGATTCCATGCGAGAATGTTTCCGCCGTTTTTCTCAATCTCGTCTAACATTTTGTTAAACAACGGACGACCTGGATATTTCGCAGATTGTTTTTCCACCACTTCGGCGGAAATGATAATATTTTCTCGCTTGGCATACTCCCGCAATTCGGTAAGTTGCGCTTCGATACTTAACACTTGTTTGTCCTCGACATCAGTGGACTTGCGAGCATACAAAAAGAATTTTTGGCTCATATTTTTTCATAAAGCAGAAAGGGCTATTTTAGTGTTGAATCCTAACGTTAGTTAGAAAGCTAAAATAGCCCTTTCTGCCAACTAACTGATAATGGATTCAACATTGCTAGTATATCAAAAATATTTTCACAACAAAAATTCTTTTTGTATTTTCGGACAAATCAAATAGAGAAAATCGCATTTGATGCGAACCTCCTCCTTGGCGAAAAATCAGTGCGCGCTTGCGCGCTCCAAAATGCGA
>JAYRFE010000027.1:0-13242 GCA_041908545.1 Candidatus Moraniibacteriota bacterium | reverse complement strand
CGCTCGTATACCAGCCATTGTGACCCTGAGTGCCCGCGAGCTCAAGCATGGTGACGGGAGGAGCTGTATCGGTCGGCTCGAGCGTGGCCGTGCCGCCGATTACCGGTTCGACGATATAGTCATCCGTCCCGTCGCCTTCCAGATCGGCCCGAAGAGCGGGGAGATCTTCGAGACCGCCCGCGGGAATATCGAGCCGTACCCGTGCGGTATCGATGGTCGGGAGATCGGCGAAAACCGTTTCGAAAAGCGTCTCTTCTCCTGTCGCCGTCGGTCGCACCTCCGCGAGTTTCAGGGTGTAGCTCCCGAGGGCATAGCCCGCAAGCTCGATCCGGATCGGTTCACCGCTGCTGAAACTCAGGTACTTACGCTCACCGAGTCCGAGATAGGAACTGTTGGGAATCCCCTCCTCGAAAACCGTCACCGTATGCCCATCGACAATCTCCTGCGTGGGCCCGGTATGATTGCCTTCCGCATCATAGAGGTGCACGTCGAGAGGCGAGTAGAGGGACAGACGAATCCGTGATGCGGCACCGACGAAATCATCGGGCCGGGAATCTTTGAGAAAATTTGGAAGCTCACCGTTCTCATGGGTAATAAGACGCGAAAGGAGAGTATTAACTGAATTGATTTCAAAGAGATTCTTATGACTCAATTTTCCAACTAACTCTTTTTTATTAGCCTCAAACAAATCCACCCAATACCGTTTCACATTTTTCGTCTCCGGCATCATGAGCGCGCTCGGCGCCGTGACCACTTTGTCTCCGTCCACGGTGAATGTCGGCTCATATATCTCCTCATACTTCCCCTCATCCACGCAGGAAGGCAGCGAGCTCCCCGAATAGTAGCATCGCTCAAGCGATTTCTCAGTATACTTCACCCCGCTCACCGTATCGATACCCCAGCCGGCGATCTGTATCACCCGGACTCCGCTCGGCGGTGACCAATGATCGAGCCGTTCGTGCATCTCCCGGGCCTCTGCCAAGAGCGACAGAGACAGGACGTTTTCCTGTTCCACATCGTCTGCATCCGGCTTGTCCCGATGATCGTCCTGGCCAGCGAGAAATCGCCCGAGCTCGGAAATATCTCCGATCGATTCGCCATAGGCATCCGTGAACGCCCGATAGCGCGTCCGAGTCGCGTCGAATGTGACAAGCGGTTCCCTTGTCCGTTCGAGGTACTCACGCGAAGGAAGCAGGCCGTAGGCTCCTGGCATGTGTTCGGCCAATTTCCTGGCCTCGTCCCGGGCGATCAATGTTCCGAAAAGCACCGATTCGTCGTAGCCATAGAGGAGCGAGAGCATCGCTATCGGCGTACCCATCTGCGGCGTCCCGACCATCGCGACCGTATCCACCCGATCGGCGAGCCCCTGGCGTTCAAGTTCCATCAGGATCGCTTTGGCAAGCAGTCCGCCGTTCGAATGCGCGACGATCGTCACCTTGCCGCTCCGGGAAGATGCCGCAAGTGCGAGAGCCGTTTCGACCGCCGATCGGAGCTGGCCATGCTCACCCGGCGACCCGGAACGCGCGACCTCCTCGACGTTCCCTCGCCAGTCATACGCGAACGACTCGTATTCATTGATCGTGCCTGTCGACTTCAGTTCCTCGAGCCGATTGAGGAAAGACGTGTAAATATCAGATGCCCCGACATCGCTCAACACATCACCTTCCTTGATGTATACCGGCTTGATACTCTTCCCGTCCGCATCGAGCTCGAGGTCCTCAAGATCGTCTCCGAAATAATTCGGCGGCCAGAGCTGGTCCTCGGTGCCGTGGGCACCACCGGTATAGAGCCGGCTCAGCTTGATCCCGGGAAGCAAGAGGACATTCGATGGACACTCGTCTATACATCGGAATGGAGTCTTCTTCCACCCGATGAAAGTCGCGTCTCCGAGGAGTCGTTCACCCGGCGAAGAAAAGAACGGTCCATAACTCGGTCCATCAGCATGCCCGTACCAGTTGTCCGTCAACCGCACGTGCTCGGAATACTCACTCGCCCAATGTCCCTCCGGAAACGAGAAATGTGTCTCGACGGCGATGCGGTCGCCGCTCCCCTCAAAATCTGACTGTGTCACGGAAAGCAAGTCGTATGAGGTCCAGTCGTCCCCAAAAGAAAGTTCCGCCTCGATGGCCGCTGCCGCACTCCCGATGAAGGCTGAATATTCGATCTTCACCCGACCGTTCGTCAAGTGAAGCGCTGGGTCACGGAATGTCCTCACCCGACTCGCTTCTGCCGTACCGATAGAGAAGACATCCCGGAAAGTCCGTCCCATGCCGACCTGAGAAGGACAGTGTTTGCCTGCATCCGATATCTGGCGACCCAGATGATCGAAATCGACAAAACGGAATACGGAATCTTCGCTCACATCATCGCTCTCCACGTTTTCGGAAAACTCAATCGTTCCGCTCGGGAAAGCATCAGGAAAACATTCGGGATCATATTCATCGCGCCAGCCCTCAGGGATCACCGAGAAATCCGGCTCCTGCTTGGTGAAGACGATACGATCAGTCGCCGTTCCGCGGGC
Source organism: Candidatus Moraniibacteriota bacterium (assembly GCA_041908545.1). Classification (GTDB taxonomy): domain Bacteria; phylum Patescibacteriota; class Minisyncoccia; order Moranbacterales; family UBA1568; genus JAGOSP01. Next base: position 10,721 of record JAYRFE010000027.1, on the reverse strand, counting down.
CAGAATACGTCCGTCATAGACCATGATTCGATCCATCGCGACATGCGTCCCCGCCTCGATAGTCAGAGTCGCATTATTGACGATGACCACCGGCTTGGCCAGATCGGCTCGAGTCAAAGTACCCTGCCAGGTCGTATCATGATCGATGACAACATAGTCATCGTAGTTCGTCCAACCGGTATCCTCGTCCGCTCGAACAGAAACCTCCGTCCAGCCGAGACCGGACAAGATCATGATCGCCAACACCCATCGCATGCCGATACTATTTCGCATAATCGACCATATTCGCAAGACTCTTTCTTTCCATCCCAGTATACAAAAAATCCCTTCCGGAAAGAAGGGATTTCGTTTTTGTAATCGGGGTCCTAGCCGAGGCGCTCTTCCTTGGATGCCAGACGGGTCGGCGGGAAGATGACCGTTTCACGGACGGAACGGTCGAGGAGGATGGCGAAGAGTCGCTCACTCATTCCGAAACCGCAGGCCGGTGGCATACCGTATTCGAGAGCTTCGAGAAAATCCTCGTCCAGCATCATGCCTTCGGTATCCCCTGCCGCACGCAGCTTCATCTGTTCTTCGAAGCGGCGTCGCTGATCGGCCGGGTCATTGAGTTCCGCGAAACCGTTGCCGAGTTCGCTCGCCGCGGCGATCGGCTGGAAGCGCAGGGCGCGCTTCGGATCAGAGGGATCGATTTTGGAAAGCGGTGAGACGAGAAGCGGATGGCCGACCAAGAAACAAGGCTCTATGAGTCGCTTGCGAACAGTCTTCTTGTACAAGGTATCGATCAGACGACCTTCTCCGGCTGCCGAATCGTATTTGATACCGAGTTCATCGGCCTTGGCACGCAGCATCCCGACCGAGACATCCCCTGAAAGGTCGATGCCAGTTTCTTTTTTGAATTCCTCGAAATAGTCGACGCGAGCGAAAGGCTTCGACCAATCGAGCGTCACACCTTCGTATTCGGTCGTCAGCGCTTCTCCAGCGACCGCGCGCACGATATCCCGATACAGTTCCTCGGTAAGCGCCATGCCGCCCTCCATATCCATGAATGCCGCATACCATTCCATATGATCGAATTCCTGCAGATGCTCGCGATCGATGCCTTCATTGCGGAAGACCCGGCCGATCTCGAAGACCCGCTCATATCCTCCGACCAGGAGACGCTTCAGGGCGAGTTCGAGAGAGATGCGGAGGAAGAAATCCTGATCGAGCGCATGGTGATGTGTCACGAACGGTTCGGCTTCGGCACCGCCCGGAATATGCTCAAGCACCGGCGTCTGGACTTCGAGATACCCGCGCGCCGCGAGAAAATTCCGTACCGTCTGCCAGAAGATATTCTTCTTCACAAAAATATCGCGCGTCTCGGGATTGGAAAGCAGATCGAGATACCGCCGACGCAGACGCTCCTCCTCGTCCTGCAGACCGAAATGCTCAGTCGGGATCGGTCGCATGGACTTGCTCAGAACGCGCCACGACGCGACATCGAGCGTCTTCTCATCCTTCTTTGTCAGAAAGACAGTACCGCTCGCCTCGACGAAATCACCGATCTCGATCGTGTCGGCAAACAGACGGAGCGCTTCCGTGCCGGTCGTCTGTTCGGAAAGGAAGATCTGGAATTTCCCGCTTCCGTCCTCGATATGTGCAAAACCGATCTTCCCCATCATCCGGAGCGAACGCACCCGACCGGCGATCACGACGGTTTCCTTGGAAGCCGCCAGTTCCTCGAATCGGGACAAAAGCGTCGCGTGATCGATGGTCCGACCGGTCTTCTCGGGATACGCCGTACCGAACGCCTCGGTAAGACGGGCCAGCTTTTCCTGTTTGGTGGCCAGTATATCTTCGCGCATACGGATTCATTACATTCAAAAGTCTTCTTGTACTCTAGCGATTTTTCTTCTTTCAGGCAAGAAAAAACCGCCAAAGGTCGGCGGTTCTTTCCAAAAAGTCATCCGATGATCATTTCACGTCAAGAATCTCGTACTTGATCTTTCCGGCCGGGGCCTGGACTTCCACCTTGTCGCCCTTTTTCCGTCCCATGAAGGCCTTACCGAGTGGAGACTCGTTCGATATTTTCCCGCGGGCCGGATCGACCTCGTTCGAACCGACGATTTCGAAGGCGAGTTCCTTGTTGCCGAGTTTCACGGTCAACTTGGATCCCATCCCTATTTCCGATCCTTTGGTATTGGTATCGGCCAAGATGGCATCACGCAGAAGCGTCTCCAGCTCCATGATACGATTCTCGTTCTCATCCTGCTGACGCTTCGCCTCACTATACTCGGCATTCTCGGACAGGTCGCCCTGCTCCTTCGCCTCTTTGATCGCCTGAGCGATCGCGATACGGGTCGCCGTCTTCCGTTCCTCAAGTTCGGTTTCCAACTTCTTCAATCCTTCTTCAGTGTAAATCCTAGACATGTTTTTCTCTTAATAAAATAACGGGTATCAACCCAACCATACCGACTGCTCGCTCAGAAACGAAAACCTACTTTCGTTTCACCTGCTCCGCTTCGGAATATGATGGAACGATATCCTTCCTGATTCCTTCTCCGCAATACGGAACAATCGTCACTCCGTTCACCCTTCGGAACGACGAAAGACTTTTTGTGCAGAAAAGCTGCGCGCAAGCACAGCTCTCCCCTCTGAAACGTATACATGTTACCAGACACCCAAGAAATGTCAACTCCGAAATAACAACTATTTTATTGGCTTAAATAAGCCACTAATTTGAAGTTCCTCGATCGCCGAAATACCACTGATACACTTCTTTGGTCACCGGAACCGCATTGTATCCTTCCTCCCCTTGTCCTTCGACGAGGACGATCAGAGCGATCTCCGGTTTTTCATACGGAGCGAAAGAAACGAACCACCCATGCGTGTCCTTACCGGTTCCGAACTGGGCCGTTCCGGTCTTGCCGGCTACCGCGACCGGCAAATCCTTGAGTGGCTGCGCGGTCCCCTCGGTGACTGTCTCTCGCATTCCCTCGCGCACTATCCTGAGAATGTTCGCATCGACGAAATCCCTGCGCACGACGGGCGATTCGACCGGGGACAATTTTCCGGAGGCATCGCGAATATGGGACACAAGTCGCGGCTCCCTCAGGATTCCCCCATTCCCTATCGTGGCAATAGAATTGAGAATCTGAAGCGGCGTGGCAGTCACGAATCCCTGTCCGATCGCCGCGTGATAGTCGTCACCGATATACCAGCGCTCACCGAAACGCCTCTGCTTCCAATCGGGATCCGGCAAAAATCCATCCGCTTCTCCAGGAATATCGATACCCGTCTTCTTCCCATACCCGAAGAATTCCTCATACGCCTTCATCCTCCGCATACCGAGTCCGGGTACGCTTCCGTATCCCCCGCCGACGGAATAGAAATAGACATCGCTCGACACGGCGATCGCCCGACGGATATCCGTGAACCCGTGCGCCTTCCAGTCCCCGAAAAAAAATTTTCCGATACTGATACCGCCCCGACTCTCGATTTCCGTATGCTCGTTGACGACACCTTCCGCAAGGGCGGCAGCAGCCACGACAGGCTTGATCGTGGAACCCGGAGGATACTCTCCGCTCACCGCCCGATTGAAGAGAGGCCGGGCATCATCCGTCAGGAGCTCCTCATAATGCTTCTGATCGATACCCCCCGAGAAGAGATTGTTGTCATAACTCGGAAGACTCACCAAAGCGAGGACACCTCCCGTCTCCGGATTCATAGCGACAGCGGCCGCCCGCTTCAAATTCTTCGTTTCGAGCAGCATGCTCAGACTGTCGAATATCTTCTTCTGCAACTCGGCATCGATGTGAAGGATGATATCGTTTCCGGGAACCGGCTGGACACTCCCGAGTTCCTTTTTGATTTTCCCCAATGCGTCCACTTCGACCCGATCCGCTCCGTTTTTCCCCCGAAGGAATGATTCGTATGATTTTTCGATCCCTTCTTTCCCGATCATATCCGAAAGCCCGTATTCCGGATAATCATCCAATTCCTGCTGGCGAATCTTGCCTTCATATCCGATCAGATGGGAAAAGATCGTTCCGTCCCTGTATTCGCGTTCCGCCGATCTCATCAACACCACCCCGGGGAAATCCGCCTGTCGACTCAGGAAGATGAGCATCTCCTCCTGGGTAAGCCGGCTCTTCAACAAAACCGGCGACGCCGTATTCCCTTTCGCCCCGAAAACCGAAGACGCGACTTCCTGGTCGATATCGATGATGCTCCGCAGAAGTTCCCGCTCTCGAACCCGATCGCCCTCCTCGCGCGGCAGATCCGACGGAACGACCGCGAGATCAAGAGTCGGGATATTCTGAACAAGCGCCTGCCCGGTACGGTCATAAATGATGCCCCGAGGAGCGGGAATCGTGAGCATCCGAAGACTGTTGCGCTCCGACATACCCTGATACTTCTCCCCCTGCACCGTGTTCAAAACGAAAACCCTCCCTGCCAATACGGCAAGAACAAGAAAGGACAGCCACCATATGCTCCGAAACCACCCCTTGGACAGAGGCCATTCGAGGCGTGCCGCATCCTCTTCGGTGACGGTCAATACGGCATCATCGATCTCGCGACCGCGCCGGGAAGGATGGACTATGTTGCGTATGAAAAGTTTCATGGATCAGAGTATTCATTTCACCGAAAACCGTGCTTCTTGCCTCAGGGTCCGAATCACCGATTCGAACCACCGGAGTACCGGCAACAAAACGGCGAATAAGAGAAGTGCCAACAGAAAATCCGGAAATATGTTCGAGGGCGTCAGGCTCTCGACCGCTCCCTTATTCAGAATCCAATCGAAGAAGAAATACCCGACCGTAGCGATCCCGGCGAAGAGCGCCAGAACGAAAAACCCGAGACCGCTCTGCTCCCCCAGTAACGTACGCTTCATGAAGAAACTCACGGAATATGAAACGCCGATGAAATACAATGACGAGAACTGCACGGAACCGAACAGAATGCTGTCGCAGATGATGATAACTGTCAGAAGAGGAGGGAGGACCGATGGAAAACCGAGAAGGGCCGTCCAGAGAACCGACACCACCACAAGTACGATCGGCACGGAAACGAAAGGGAAGAGCAATGGAATCAGCGCGAGGTGCAGCAGGATGATACCGGCCATATTCAGGATGCGCATCCAGATACTCATGGCTTTGATCCTACGATAACCGAAACGAAACGGATATCCGTATATTTCACCGGAGCGATGACCGGAGCTCGCTGAAAGAGCTTGTCCGGGGTGTACTCCGGATCCTGAAGCGTCCCGACAAGAAGTCCTCGCGGAAATTCCCCTCCCAGTCCGGATGTCACTATGGTATCCCCGCGCTTGAAGACATCCGTACGCGGAACCATATCGAATAGGAGACCCAGACCATGCTCTCCGCGAACGATTCCTTTGGCTGCCCCGTCCGGAGTCGTCACCGCCACCATACTCTCGGGACTCGAGAGCAGATCGACACGGGAACTGCCGAGAAATACCTCCGATACTCTCCCGACCAGAAGACCTTTCCCGACGATTACCGGCATACCGGTCTCCACGCGGGCACCGCTCCCCTGATTGATAATGAGCGACTGTCCCTGCGCCGGCCCACCGAGCGCCGTGACTTCGGCGGAAACGAGTTGGTACTGATTCCGTAAATCAAGGTCGAAATCCCTTCTGAGAACCTCGTTTTCCTCACGAACTTCTTTCAGAAGAGCTACTTCGGATCGCAAATCGAGATTCTCCCGAGTCAACTCTTCATTCCTTGTCTTGAGCTCACCGATTGAGGAGAAGAAACGGAAGGTCTCCCGCGATTCGAACGCGACATATGAGGACAGGCGCTCGAGTGGGAAAAGAAACACCTGCATGACCGATGCCACCGATCTTCCGAAAAACGCCGGACTCCACCAAGCCAAAACCCCGAGCACACACGATGCGAGAAGCGCCCTGGAAAGTTTCGTCTGAAAGAAAAGCTTCCTCACCATTTTGTTTGAACGCGTTTACCGATTATGAAACGTGCTCGGGCTCAGGAAGACAGATAGGCCCGCGTCACCTCTTCCTCGATCAGAACTTCTTGCAGATGCTCCATATCATCAAGCACCAATCCTGTCCCACGCACCACCGCCGTAAGAGGGTCTTCCATCATACGGACGAGGATTCCGGTCTGATTGGCCAGAAGGCGATCCAAACCACGTATCAACCCACCGCCACCGGCAAGGATTATCCCTCGCTGCATCACATCGGACAGAAGTTCCGGCGGCGTCTCCTCGATGATCGTCTTCACGTTGTTCACGATGATTCGGATCGAACGTGACAGTGCTTCCCGGACATGCTCGTCATTCACTATCACTTCCTTCGGAAGCCCCGAAACGAGGTCCCGACCGCGCAAGGCATATGTGAGACGTTCCCGCAGGGGAAACGCGTTCCCGATGGCGATTTTCACCTCTTCAGCGGTCTTCTCTCCTACCAGGATATTAAATTCATCGCGGCAGTAACGCACGATATCCTCATTCATCTCATCTCCGGCAATGCGCAGACTCCTCGAAACCACCACGCCACCGAGTGAGATGATGGCGATTTCCGTCGTGCCACCGCCGATATCGACCACCATGTTGCCTCCGGCTTCGGTGACAGGCAACCGGGCACCGATAGCCGCAGCCATCGGTTCATCGATCAGGAATGCCTGCCGGGCACCGGCATTCAAGGCCGCTTCGATCACGGCGCGCTTCTCTACTTCCGTCACACCCGAAGGGATACCGATGAGGACGCGCGGCCGCCGCAAAAACGAAAACTTTCCCTGATTCACCTTATGGATGAAATACCGGAGCATCTGCTGAGTCACTTCGAAATCGCTCACGACCCCGTCGACGAGTGGCCGGGTCGCCACGATATGACTCGGCGTCTTCCCGACCATCTTCTTCGCTTCACGGCCGATGGCAAGAATCTGTCCGGTCCGCTGATTGACCGCGACCACCGATGGCTCATTGATGAGGATGCCGCGACCCTTCACGTAGACCAGCGTATTGGCGGTCCCGAGATCAATACCGATATCCGGAGCCAAGTGACCGAAAAATCGATTGATCAGATCCTTCTGGATTTTTCTGAGAAAAAGTGAAAATGTCATAAGCAATCTAAAACAGGATAGTCCATTCTACCCTGTTTTTCGGAATTATTCCAATCCACTGCCGTGAAACCAATCCTTTTCCTCAGGGAGTCAGACGCTTCACGTCCCGTGGATACAGGAGCGCTTCCTTAATACTCCCCAATCCGAGCAATTTTTGGATGATCCGCTCAGAACCGAGCCCCCAGCCACCATGAGCCGGAGCACCATAGCGGAACACATCCAGATAATCCCGGAACTGCTCGGGATCGAGACCCTTTCGACGGATCGAATCGACCAGCATCCGATATTCATGAATACGCTGTCCTCCGGACGCGATTTCCACCCCACGGAAAAGAAGATCGAATGTCTCGGTATATTTCCCATCCGCACTCGGCATACTGTAGAACGGACGGAGCGCGGCCGGATAATGCGTAAGAAAGACGAAATCCGATCCGTACTTCTTGGAAACGTATTCACTGATCATCCGCTCACCCTCCCCATCGATGTCCTCGTTTTCCACTTCCTTCCCGTATTCCTCCTTCAGGAGCCGCAAGGCCTCCGAAAGACGGATGCGGGGAATCGCCACCTGCGGCGGCAGATGCCCGGCATACCGGTTCAGTTCGATTTCTCCCTCCAGAGCGAAAAACGAAAATGTCGAAAACATGATCTTCTCAAGCATCGCCATGACATCCTCTACTCCCTCGATGAAAGCCATTTCGCCATCGAGGCCGACGTATTCGTTGACATGACGGGAAGTGAAATGCGGCTCGGCTCGGAATACCGAACCGATCTCGAACACCCGCTCGAAAACCGTCGCCCCCGCCTGCTTATAAAACTGCGGAGACTGAGCCAGATACGCTTCACGGTCGAAATACTTGATCTTGAAAAAGTTCGCTCCTCCCTCGGTGGCAGAAGAAAGAATTTTCGGCGTTTTGATTTCAACGAACTCTTCTTTTCGGCAGGCCTGATCGTATCCGGCAAGCAACAAGGAATAGAGCTTGAATATCGCCTGTATTTTCGGATGCCGGAGCGAGACGGTGCGATTGTTGAGTAGGGTGTCGAGATTGACATCGAGATCCGCGGATGAGACATCGATAGGTAGGTCTTCTTCCCCCTTGGCGAGTATCGTGAGTTCGAGTGCCTCGATCTCCACCCCGCCCGTCAATTCGCCTTCCTTTTTCGCATTGGCCGGACGCTCGTTTACCCTGCCGACGAGGGACACGATGGTCTCATTCCGTACTTCATGCACGGCCGCACACGAATCCAGGTGATTCGGCAACACGACGACTTGTACCGATCCCGACCGGTCCCGTACATCGAGGAATACGAGCTTCCCATGATCCCGGCGCACACTCACCCAGCCTTTCAAAAACACTTCCTTCCCTATCTGCGAAGGGACTTCCCGTATCAACATCCGTTGCTGCATATCCGTGTATCCTTTTCTACTGATTACGATCGCGTTCCTGGAAAAAATCCTTCACTTCATCCGCCAGCTGACTCGGTACGATTTTGGTTTTGAGATACGCCTTGACTGCTCCGACGGACAGCATTTCGCTCATATCATCATCATCGACCGAAGCGGAAATGACGAAAATCGGCACATGAGACGATTCCGGAGCCTGATGAATTGCGGCGATCAGATCCTTGCCATTGATTCCCGGAAGCATAGCATCCGTGATGATAAGATCCAAATTCTTCTCCTGCTGCGCCCGTTCGAGTCCCTTGGTTCCGTTACGTTCGATTACCACTTCGTATCCCTCATCTTCCAGTTTCCGAACGAACATATCCACGAAAACCTCCTCGTCCTCGATGAAAAGAATGCGCTTCCGTCCAGGAACGGACTGTTCGGCAAGCTTGGTCATCGTCTCACTCACGAGACGTCGATTCTCATTCTTCCCCTGCTCTCCGAATTGCCGGAGATACCGATTCACCTCCTCGACGACCTGGGACGGCGAAAAATCCGTCTTGGGAATGAATCCGTTCGCGCCGAGCTTCACCGCGAGTTCCCGATCTTCCGGATTCGAAAGATTGCTGAAGATGACGATAGGGAGACCGGCCGGATACCGCGGCCCACGCAATTCCTTGAGTACCTCGAGCCCGGACATCTCCGGGATGACCAGGTCAAGAAGGATGATATCGAAACGCTGATCATCGACCGCCTTCAAGACTGCTCGACCGTTCGTGATATTCAGGACCTCGAAACCGGACGACTCGAACTTCTTCTTGTAAATATCAGCGATAAAGGAATCGTCTTCTACCAGGAGAATCTTCGCCATACCAAAAAAAGAAAAATATTATTCCCTGCAAAACTACCCTTCCATATTACACGGAATCTCCGGAAATCGGAAGTTCGAATATGAATTCGGATCCGTGGCCACCATCCCACCCTGAAACAAGCTATCTCGTATTTTGGAAGAATTGCAATTCGGAATGAAATTTAAGTACGCACCATTGACAAGTAGCCAGAAATACAGGAATACCGAGGGAATAGTGAGAATCACGCCTTCATGAAGCTCTGTACGGAGAACAGGATCGAACAGAGATTTACGAAGGTGAAAACCCCACAAACGAATGGAAAGACTGAGAGAGTGATACGGACACTGATAGAGATGTGGCATGATAAGACCTTCTTCAAAAACCGCATTCACCGCAAGACCGAACTCATCCGATTCCTCAACTACTACAATACCGTGAAACCTCACAAAGGCATCGAAAGCATGACACCGATGGAGAAACTGATACACTACTTCTATCCTGAAACTTTATGACAAACTGTAAACAACGCTCTGGAATCTAACAGTTTACGATTTCTTTTTCACCCTCTTCCCGAACTACGCTGGTGAAGATCGCGAGATGTTTGTATGGCACGTAACGGAGATCTTCAATACGATCGTTCAAAACTCTGAGAAATGGAAAAAAGACTTCCCGAATGGGACAATGGGTTACCCGGAACACGAGGAAATTGTCCGGAAACTTTCCGTGAAGTTTCCTGCCATCGAACAGGAAAACATAACTCCCTTCTCTCAAGAAATCGTCAAAAGTGTTCTGGCTTCAAATCTGCCGAAAGATTACGAATGATCCTGCGGCAAAGAATTTAGTAGGAGGAATCTTTCGCTTCGTAAACGTTGTTCCGAGGTGAACTGCGTGGAGGAAACTCTTCTGTGGACCAACAATTTCCTACACCCCCTCCCCGGAAATCGGAAGTTCGAATATGAATTCGGATCCGTGGCCATGGCCATCGGATTCCGCCCAAAGACGCCCTCCGTGCTTTTCGATGAAAGTCCGCCCGACGTACAATCCGAGACCGGTCCCGCCGACGTACAGTTTCTCGGTCTCCTTGCTCCGGGCGAATTTCAGAAAGATATGTTCCAGGTCTTCCTTGTTGATTCCGATACCTGTATCCTTGACCGAGAGACGAACCTTCTCATCATCCGTCTGCCTCATAGTGACGATCACCGAACCGGCTTCGGTATATTTAAGAGCGTTATCGACCAAGTTGGATATCACCTCACGGATCTTTCCGGCATCGAGAGACAGGAGCGGCAAAGGCGTTTCGGGAGCGAGAACCCGAAGATCGATACCCTTCTTCTTCGCGATGACGGCGAACATGCCGACCGCATCATTCACGATATCGGCCAATTGCACCGATTGATAATT
>JAYRFE010000026.1:0-12689 GCA_041908545.1 Candidatus Moraniibacteriota bacterium | reverse complement strand
GAACAGATACCCCCCGTTTCAGAACGATCCCCCTTCGATCTCGGCTCAGAACCGGCATTCCTCGTACCGAAAACCCCTCCGAATCATCGGAAATCACGAATCAATACACCGAAAAAACGCTATCGGATCCTGATCGGCATTGCCGTCCTTATCCTGGCCATCGCTCTCGGATGGGCGCTATTCCTTTTTTCGAAAGTCGTACATATGAGCAGGACCCTCTCCTTCGAAAGTCGAACCGACAGCTCATTCTTCCTGGAAATCACCGACGCAGCCCGAACTCTGTTCTCAAGACACGAACCCCTGAAACAGACCGACGAAAACCGAATAAACATCCTCCTTCTCGGCCGAGCCGGAGAACAGTATCCGGGGAAAAATCTGACCGATACCATCATGCTCGCCAGTATCGATACCCGGACTCACCGGGTCGCCCTACTCTCATTCCCGCGTGACCTCTACGTTCCTATCGGCCGAAGCGGGAATTACACCAAGATCAACGCCATCTACCAGATCGGACTTGATACGTCGGAAGGCGTTGCGCTGCTCCGGGAAACGATGGAAGCGATTTCCGGAGAGCCCATCCATTATTCCGTCATCGCCGACTTCGATGGATTCGAGAAGATCATCGATACCCTGGGAGGCGTTTCGGTCGATGTCCCGCGCGACTTTCTTGACACCCGCTATCCCGGAAAAAATTACAGCTATGAGACCTTCGAGATACAGAAAGGCTGGCAGAAACTCGACGGAGCCACAGCCCTCAAATACGTCCGGGAGCGTCATTCCGATCCCGAAGGAGATTTCGGCCGAGCGAAACGTCAACAACAAGTCATGCAGGCCGTACGGGACAAGATCTTTTCGACCGGAACCTTCCTGAATATCTTCACCCTCTCCCGATTGCTCGACACGCTCGGGAACAGCGTCAAAACGGATATCACTCCCGGAGAAATGGAAAGCTTTCTCTCTCTCATCCGTACACTGGATACGAAGAATATCGCTACCGTCGTCATCGATGCCTGGAAGAAAGAAAGTCTGCTCCGAGTCTCGCATATCCCGACACCGAACGGAAACGCCTTCATTCTCATTCCGCGAACCGGAAACTGGAAGGAAATACAGGCATTGGCACATCACGTCTTCTCTCTTGAAAATCTCAAACGGGAACGGGAACGGATAATTGCCGAACGATCCTCATTGCTCATCCTCAGTTCATCGGACCAGGGTGACCTCGCGAATACCCTTCGACAATTCCTCATCGATGAACTCGGTTTCGATGAGGTCGTGATTTCCGTCAATTTGGAAGATGTTCCGAAACACAGTACCATATCAGAGAACACCGACGGACGGAAACCCTATAGTCAGAATGCGCTCCTTTCCCGTTTCGACCTGTCAAAAGAATCCTTATCGGAACGTATACATCCGCGAACGGATTTCGTCCTTAAAATCGGGGAAGACATGGAAGAAAACGCATTCATCGGAGAAACCGGCACAGCACCGGAAGAAATGACGAGCGAAGTCATTCCCCCGCAAGAACCACCGAAAAAGAAACGACGCCACTGAAATCCATTTCCATTCCACCGAATCATACACCCATGAAACTCATCATCGGCCTGGGAAACCCGGGAGCACAATACGCGCAGACTCGACACAACGCAGGATTCCGAGCGCTTGATTTTCTTCGCGAGCATTTCGGTTTCGAGAATTTCCATCGGGAAAGCCGGTTTCATGCTGAAATGTCCGTCGGAACCGTGGCAGGAGAAAAATACCTCCTCATCAAACCGAATACCTTCATGAACCGATCGGGCCAAGCCGTCTCCCTGCTCATGCAGTATTACAAGCTCACTCCGAACGATATCACCGTCATCCATGACGATCTCGATATCGTTCCGGGAACACTGAAAACGACTCTGTCTTCCCGCGCTGCCGGACACAATGGTGTCCAGGATATCATAGACCATATCGGTACCCAGGATTTTTTCCGGATCCGACTCGGCATCGGTCGCCCATCACCCTCGACTTCCTCATCGGATGCCCTTCCTTCCTCCTACCAATCGACACACGACTATGTCCTTGAAAAATTTTCCGCCAGAGAGAGAATGCTCCTCGAATCACTCTTCAAAGAGCTTCCAAATCTCCTTATGAAGACCGGCGGGAGGGAAAAATGACCAAAAAAGCCCCTCTCGCAAGAGAGGGGCTTTCCAAACAGACTCAGATTTCCGCCCGGAAGGCGTACGTCCGACAGCAAGCTGTCTTTCGCACAATTAAGCCTTGGGGAGTAGGAGGGTTCTCCCCTCGGACCCTCGGGCAGAAATCTGAAATTATTTTCAAAACACTTTTCAACTTTTGGAACTCCATTATAGCTCCTTTTCCCATTTCTGTCAATATCCGAATCAACTTCGAGAAAGACTCGGGGACACCGAAATTCGATTCTTCCCGCATTCCATTCAGAAACAAGACGGATACGTGTCTTCCTCATTCCATCCGATAAAAAACCACCCGGTACTTCCCCTCGGGTGGTTTTCTGGAATGTTCATTCGAGAACTGACTATTTCTTCTTATCCTTCTTCTCCGTATCGGCGGCCGGTGTTTCCTTCACGACACCGGCGACCTTGGTGACATCCATTTCAGCCTTCGTCTCAAGCGCTGCCATATCGGCATCGGTCCGCGGAGGTTCAACCAGAGCAAGTACCGTGTCGGCTTCCGTCATAATTTCGATAGTATCCCCGAGGGCCAGATCGGAGACCTTGATCTGATCATCAAAAGTCGCCAAAACCGAGATATCCACCTGAATGGAGTGCGGGAGATTCTTCGGCAGACAACGGACTTCGACGCTCTCAAGCGTCTTCACCAGAACACCACCGAATGCGCGCACCGCCGGTGCTTCACCGATGAATTCAAGCGGAATATCCGTCTCCAGCTCTTCATCCATATCCACCTGATAAAAATCCACATGCGAAATACGATTGGAAAGCGGATCCAATTGAACATCATGAACCAAAACATTGAGCGCGCCCCCTTTGCCCACCATCAAGGAAAAAATAGTGCTCTCACCGGCAGCATGAAAAACTTTGCCGAACTCGATCGCGTTCACCCAGAACAGTCTCGGCGCGATACCGTGCCCGTACAGGACGGACGGAATCAGACCGGCTTTCCGGGAACTATTCAAATTTTTTCCAGCTGCTTCGCGGGGAAGAACTGAAAGAGACAGTGTATCGGCCATACGATTATTTCCAAACGATTACCCTGATAAAAATACTCCTTCCTATCCGATCAACTCCTCGACACCGCCCTCGTGTTGCTTGAAAAATTCATGCGCGGCGATCACTTGGTCCGCGGAAACCGGTTCCGCGGAAAGGACTCGTCTCGCCTCAGACTGATCGAGGTCCGTCAAGACACCGAGACTGACCATTCCGAACGGGGTCACCGATATGGCGACCAGCGTCTTGCCACCGCAGTGTTCGCAGGTAAGGTGCAGCATAGTCCGCTTCTCCTCTTCGGCAACCGGAAGCATCCGCAACCCACGGCGGTGCTTCTTACTGCACACCGGACAGCGAGCGAGCGGCTCCAATTGTTCCAAAGGAAGCGGCATAACCTGAAAATAGCTCAAAGAGCAGAAAAAAGAGTACTCCCACCCTATCATTCCGGAGCCATTCCGTCAACCTGATATCCGCTCCCGATTACCGACCACAGTACTTTCAAACCAGATCAGAAATAACCCCGAATACCACGCTCACCCAATCCTACACATCCAGATTTTTCACGCTCTTCGCGTGTGCCTGAATGAACCGACGGCGCGGTTCGACTTCGTTTCCCATCAGGACATCGAACAGTCGGTCGGCTTCTTCGGCATCCTCGATGGTTACCTGAAGCATCAGACGACTGTCCGGATTCATCGTCGTTTCCCAGAGCTGCTCGGGGTTCATTTCACCGAGACCTTTGTAACGCTGTATGACGATACCCGAAGCCGTCACTTCCCCGTCCGTACCGATACCCTCGACGATTGTTTCCGTTTCGGTGGCATCCACCACGGCCGCCTTCGCTTTTCCTTTGGCTTCGGCCCGCTTGGCAGCCTTGTCGAGAGCCGACTTCTTCATATCCTCCATGACCCGCTCCTTCTCATCATCGGTGTATACATAGCGGACATCCTTCCCCTTCTGCAGACGATACAGCGGCGGCTGAGCGATATAGACGTATCCGCCACGGACCAGCTCTTCGAAATAACGATAGAAAAACGTGAGAAGCAGGGTCCGGATATGCGATCCATCGACATCGGCATCGGCCATGATAATCACCTTGTGGTACCGGAGACGCGAGAGATCGAAGGTTTCTCCGATACCCGCCCCGAGAGCGATGATGATCGGCTTGAGCGTATCGGATTTCACCACCTTATCAAGTGTGGTCTTCTCGACATTCACCAGTTTCCCTCGAAGCGGCAGAATGGCCTGGAACTGACGATTCCGACCCTGCTTGGCCGATCCACCAGCCGAATCACCCTCGACGATGTACACCTCGGACTTGGAAGCGTCCCGAGTCGTACAGTCAGCAAGCTTCCCTGGAAGAGTCATTCCCTCAAGAGCGCCCTTCCGGATGACCGCGTCCTTAGCCGCCCGAGCGGCGATACGCGCCCGAACCGTAAGAAGACACTTCTCGATCATGAGCTTGGCATCGGCCGGATGCGTTTCCAAGAAATCACCGAGACCCTCGGCCACCACCTGCTGGACGGCTCCGCGGACTTCACTGTTGTTCAGTTTGTCCTTGGTCTGCCCCTCAAACTGCGGATTATGCAGCTTGACCGAGATGACCGCCGTCAGACCCTCTTTCAGATCATCTGCCGTGAAAGCGCCTTCCTTCTCACGGATCAGATTATTCTTCTTCGCGTAGTCGTTGAAAGCGCGCGTCAACGCCATCTTGAATCCGGTCACATGCGTTCCTCCTCCCAGGTTGACGATATTGTTGGCGAATGCGAACAGATGTTCCTTGAAACCGTTCGTGAACTGAAGCGAGACCTCGACATTGATATCATCCACGGTCTTCTCGATATAGAAAGGCGTGACGTTCTTCACCTCCTTGTTCCGATTGAGGAATTTCACGAAAGAGACGATACCGGAATCGAAATAGAATGAATGCCGACGCGCCTTATAATCTTCCTCGGGACCGGATACTTCCCGCCGATCCTCCGCATTGATACGAATACCTTTGGTCAAGAAGGACTGGTAACGAAGATAGTCGAGAATCTTCGACCAGCTGTATTCTATTTCCGGAAAAATTTCCGGATCAGCTCGAAATGCCACCGTCGTTCCGGTTTTTTCGGATTTTCCGATCGCCTTGACATCGTATCGGGGCTTACCGCGATCGTACTCCTGCTGCCAGATCTTCCCTTGCCGTTCAACCGTCACCCGAGTCACGACCGACAAGGCGTTCACGACCGACACGCCGACCCCATGAAGACCGCCGGAAATCTTGTATCCGTCACCATCGAATTTTCCTCCCGCATGAAGCACGGTCAGTACCGTTTCCAGGGCTGATTTCTTGGTCTGTTCATGGATGTCTACCGGGATACCCCGACCGTTATCGGAAATTTCCACCCAGTGATCGGGCAACAAGCGCACATCGATTTCGGTGCAGTACCCCGCCATGGCCTCATCGATCGAATTGTTCACTACTTCCCAGATGAGATGATGCAGTCCTTCGGTGGAAGTACCCCCGATATACATACCCGGACGTTTCCGCACCGGGTCAAGTCCTTCGAGAACCTGAATCGATTTCGCACCATAACTGGAACCGGTCTTCTTGTCTGCCATAAGAAAATCATTTAGGTGATAGCTGTTGCTTCTTCGAAACCTGTCTCAACGAAAGCTCGATCAAAAAGAAGAATGCGAGAACAAGACCTGCCGTCCACCAGACGAGCGCCCGAAAATACTCAAGCGATACCAATGAGGTGCACAGACCACCGGAGAGAAATGCCTGCTCCAAAAGCCTGCGTCGCCATACCCCGGCTTCATCGACATGACGCCGGTAATACGAAAGCAATCCCCAGGCAGCACCACCCGACGTCGCCAAAAAAAATACGACAAAAAAAAGCACTCGCGCCCAAGGTTTCTCTTCCGGATTCACCCCCAGAATCAGACTCATCAGTCCGAGGGAAGCTATCAAGGAAAAAAAACGTACGCTCCAGGCAAATGCGGGGAACGACATAATTCTTCTTTTTTTAAAGCCTTTCTCCGTCTATTATAGTCTTTCCAAGACGGAAGCGCAACGGACAGACGGCTCCTTTTTCCAAGAAAAGAGCCCTTCTTCCTACCCGAGAGCAACCCAAAAACGGGTCCGCCCTCCATTCGGAATCGTTTTCCTAAGAGCTAAGCGCGAGACACGTATGTTCCCTTCTCGGTATTCACGATGATCGAATCACCTTCCTTGACGAACAACGGGGTCGTCACCTGGAGACCCGTTTCAAGCGTCACCATCTTGTCTCCTCCCGAAGCGGTATCCCCCTTGATGCCCGGAGGAGCATCGACCACCTTGAGCGTCACCTTGACCGGGATCTCGATATTGATCGGCGTACCGTTCCAGGTCAGAAGAGTCACCTCGACCCCTTCGATCAGATACGACGCCGACTCACCGATCACCTCCGTCGGTAACGAGAACTGATCATAGTTCGACATATCCATGAATGCGAAACCGTCGTTCTCACGATAGAGATACTGCGCTTTCGCTCTTCCCATTTCCGCTTCCTCGACCTTATCCGAACCCTGAAAAGTATGGTCGATAGTCGATCCGGAAAGAAGATTTTTCAGTTTCGTCCGAAGAACCGCCCCCGCCCGACCCATTTTGGAATGTTGATAATCAAGCACTATATAGGGCTCCCCGTTGAAGAGGATCCGCTTACCGGTTTTGATTTCAGTCAGATTCAACATACGCGAAGACACCGAAAAGAAACTCAAGGGCGAATTTCTTTTCGGTTTTTTTATTTGACGACATACGGGACAAGAGCCATGAAGCGAGCACGCTTCACTGCCTGAGCAAGACAGCGCTGCTGCTTCGCGGAAAGCCCATGTTTCTTCGGCGGATACATCTTCCCCTGCGAGTTCATGAACTTTCGAAGGAAGTAGGCATCCTTATAATCGATCAGTGCGAGCTTCTTCAGTTGCTTGGTTTCCAGTGTCATAAAAATATATGGTATTCCAGTGATTTACGTTGCGTGATCATCGACCCCCGCATCCCTCATCCGGACTTTTTCCGAAATCAGGATTTAAAAGGGAACATCTTCGATACGGATCTCCCGTTCATCATCGAGATTGATGGTCGGGATTTCCTCTTCTATCGGGGCTGCCGCTGACTGGGGAGCCGATCGCTGCGCCGCCGGACGCGCGGTATTCGACGATGACGGATATCCTCCGCTAGCTTGTCCACCCGAACCTTGGGCCCGCGAACCGAGCTGCATCGTCTCACCGATGATTTCCGTCGTCTTCCGTTCCTGTCCGGCCTTATCGGTATAGGTCCGGCTCTGAAGACGTCCCTCGACGAAACACTCCTGTCCTTTCGTCAGGTATTGCCCGGCGATTTCGGCCAGTCTTCCCCACAAGACCACGGTATGGAACTCCGTCTTTTCCTGCTTCTGTCCGGACTTGTCCGTCCAGTGATTATTGGTCGCCATTCCGAGAGTCGCGACCGACTGTCCGGTCGGTGTCGTCCTCATATCCGGATCACGCGTAAGTCGACCGACGAGAATGACTTTGTTGACGTTCATAGGCTTCTCTTATTTATGGATTCCGATGCCCTCCCGCATCACGATTCCCATTATATACCCAATGACTCCAGCTGCTGATCGATATCCTTCTCGGAAACCTCCTGTGCGGCAGGAGTCGGCTTGGCCTGGATGACCGGCATATCCCTCACGACTCGGGTCGCACTGCGATAGCGTTCTCCACGACCGAGCTTCTTGTCCGTCAAGGGTTTCTCTTCGCGCTCGATCGGCTTCAGTTCCGGAAGATCATCGGCACGGAGGATAAGGAACCTTAGGACTTCCTTTGACAGCATCAAGCCGCGTTCGATGCTCTTGAGCGGATGAATCTCATCGACACCGCGTTCGATCTCATCCCGATCAGGCAAAGTGAAACGACGGGCGATATAGGTTCCCCGTATCTCTCCCTTGATCTCATAGGCCAGCTTCCGATTCTCTTCGGTAGCTGGAGCCAGAAATGTTCCCCCGAAATCGGTCACCAGCTTGGCGACCGCCTCCTTGATCTGCGGCAATTCCGCCGACTTCTTCTCCCCGACCAGATAAAACAACTCGTATTCCAAAGCCATAGCGCCTTCTTCTTACTGATAAATTATATGAAACAACCCTGCATATCCGTGACGCTCACGCGAGCCGGAAGCGGCCTCTATCCTTGCTGATACGTCAAAACGGACACATCAGAAAAATACTCTCCAACTCTCACAAGCGGATCGGAATCCCCGCAGGCATCTTTCTCAAAAAAAAACTCCGCCAACAAAGAAAGTCTCGGAACGGAGCATTGTGGTTCCTGATCCTCTTCTTGTGAGGCGGGAACCACGTCGGACTTTCTCAGTTGTCAGAGAATGATAACACACGAAAAAAGAAAAGGCAAGAGGTGCATAAAAACCAAACTCCTCCGGACCACCCCGAAAAACTCAGAGGCTCTCCATCTGCCCACCCTGGCTGTGATGTTTCCGCGCGACACGGACGCGAGCCATTTCTTTCTGGAGCGCGGCGGCTACACGGGCATACTCCTCATCATCCGTATGCACACGCTCGGCCATGAGGGCCTGCGCCCGCTTCTCGGCCTCCTCGGCCCGAGCAAGATCGATATCTGCCGCCCGCTCAGCCGTATCCGCCAAGACCACGAGCGTATTGCCATGGAATTCGACGAATCCGCCCGAAGTCGCGAGCAGCGTCGCTTCCCCGTTCATCTCATGACGGAGGAGGATTTCTCCGGCCCGAAGTGCACCGATATAGGGCATATGATCCGGAAGCAGTGTGACTTCACCGCCCTCGATCGGCAGAGTCGCCTGATAGATCTCCTCTTCGGAAACCGTCTTTTCGGGAGTGACGATCTTGAATTTGATGGACATAATCGTTGTGTTCCTATTTTCTCCCCTCTGCGATCACCTCCTCGATATTCCCCTTCATATAGAAAGCCTGCTCGGGAATATCATCGAGTTCGCCCGAAAGGATTTTCTCGAAACCGGTGATCGTCTCTTCAAGCTTCACGTATTTGCCCGGCGCACCGGTGAACTGCTCCGCCACGAAGAACGGCTGCGAAAGATACTTCTGTATCTTGCGGGCACGGACCACCGAAAGTTTGTCCTCTTCGGTCAGTTCTTCCATACCGAGAATGGCGATGATGTCCTGCAGGTCCTTGTAGCGCTGAAGCACCCGCTGCACGTTTCGTGCCACCGCGTAGTGTCGCTCTCCGAGAATCTGCGGATCAAGGATGGTCGAGCTCGAATCGAGCGGGTCGACCGCCGGATAGATACCGAGTTCGGACAGAGCACGCGAAAGTACGACCGTCGAATCGAGATGGCCGAACGTCGTCGCCGGTGCCGGATCGGTCAAGTCATCCGCCGGCACATACACCGCCTGAACGGACGTGATGGATCCCCTTTTCGTCGAAGTGATCCGCTCCTGAAGTGTCCCCATTTCTTCCGCCAGAGTCGGCTGATACCCCACCGCACTCGGAATACGCCCGAGAAGCGCCGACACTTCCGAACCGGCCTGGGTGAAACGGAAGATATTGTCGATGAAAAGCAGGACATCCTTCCCTTCGTCGTCGCGGAACGATTCCGCCATCGTGAGGGCCGAGAGCGCCACGCGCTGCCGGGCTCCCGGCGGTTCATTCATCTGACCGAAGACGAGCGCGGTCTTATCGAGCACGCCTGATTCCTTCATTTCATGATACAGGTCATTCCCTTCACGCGTCCGCTCACCGACACCCGCGAATACCGAATACCCTCCGTGTTCCTGCGCGATATTGCGGATAAGCTCCTGGATGACGACCGTCTTGCCGACGCCCGCTCCACCGAACAATCCGACCTTGCCACCCTTCATGAACGGACAGATGAGATCGATGGACTTGATACCGGTTTCGAAGACCTCCGCCTTGGTCGACTGCTCCTCGAATTTCGGCGCGGCTCGATGAATGGAACGGCGTACTCCGGTCACGACTTCCGGCTTGCCATCAATAGCCTGCCCGAGCACCCCGAACATACGACCAAGCGTCGCCCCGCCGACCGGCACCGAGATCGGCGCCCCGGTCGGAATCACTTCCATTCCCCGCTTCAGTCCGTCAGTCGAGCCCATGGCGACCGCCCGTACCCGACCACCTCCGAGATGCTGATGCACCTCGACCACCAGCTTCCCGCCATCCGAAAGCGCGACTTCGAGCGCGTCGTAAATCTTCGGCAGCGCCGCTTCCTCCGCGAATTCCGCGTCGACGACCGGGCCGATAACCTGTATCAACTTGCCTGCATTCATAAAGATATCCGTTTAAATCCAGTTAATGAGTGTGCCTGTGAACGGATTGAACCCGTTCGCCCGCTCACTCATGCACCGATTTGTGGCCTTATAAGGCACTTTATTGAATACGATATTGACTAAAATTAAAAATAGTGATAAAATATAAGGTCGTAATTACTCTACGGCAACCGACTGTATCCCGTTTCGTCTTTTTAACAATTTCTCGGAGATTACACCATGTTCGAACAATATCTGCTTTTTGGGACGGCAATCATTACGGGCATCATGCTCGTTTACGCGCTCCAGCGCGAAGCGTTTGAGCAAAGGAGTTTTCCCCTAAAAAAGCCCGCATCATACGTCGAAAGTGCTCCCTTGACCTGGTCTGTTTTCACGGCACTCATATGCCGCGACTATCTTCGTCCTGATGCAGGCACCTTCCTGATCATCGCGTTGACCATCGGGTTCTTCCTGGTAATCGCCCACATGGGCTTTCTCATCGCCATGTGGCGGACACGGGACGGACAGTCGTATTTTTCCATATCCGGAGTGGTCCCGCGCATCGTCTATACGATGATGGGCGTTAGCATTCTGTTCGGCTCGGGATTGTACATAGCTTTCCCGTAGCCCGGATTTTGTCCCTTTTGGGATCCCCGGTACACCAGTGCCGGGTTTTTTCTTTCCCGTTTTCCAAATAACTCATGTCTTTCAATCGCTTGAAAAACAGATCGTGACTTGGAATCGCTTATTTTTTCCGCTCCACGAACCCGATCATCTTTTTCGGCTCGGATTCTTCCTTGATCAATTGCCGGAGAACGCTGAAAATTTCTTTCAACTGACTGTCATATTTCCGCTCCAAGGTCTCGATCTTTTTCCGCAGTGCCTCGTAGCTTACGAGCATTTTCCGCAGAGCGATAAAGGTGCGCATGATCTGGATATTGACCGCTACGGCGCGTTCGCTCCGGAGCACGCTTGAGAGCATCGCCACCCCCGACTCGGTGAAAGCATACGCGTTGTACCGTCTCCCCCCGCGACTTTGCCCTCGCCCTTCCCCGTTTGAGGTCACAAATTGTGACCTCAAGATGATCATCTCAGCATCGGAAAGCTGAAACATAAAATCCGCCGGAAAACGTTCACTGTTCCGCTTCATAGCCTGCACCAAAACCTTCGTTGGTACTTCATACAATTCCGCCAAATCCGAATCCAACATCACCTTTTCCCCACGCAGCCAAAAAATCCGTTTTTCGATGCGCCCGACCGGAATGACTCCCGATTTTTTCGATATCTTCTTCGTCATATCTCCGTCTTCCTTTCTTATTCTAAAATCTTGAATCGAAAATCTTCTTTCTCTTATTTCGACACCGCCGCCATACCTGCCGAGAGTTCGGCGATTTCCTGAGTGATCTTCTGTTGGCGGATCTGATTGTACATGAGCGTGAGACTCGCGGCCATTTCCTTGCCCGCATCGGTCGCACTCCGCATCGCCATCATGCGCGCGGATTCCTGGGAGGCATTGCTCTCAAGCACCGCATGATAGAGTTCCATTTCCAAAAGACGCGGGATCATCTTCCAAAGTACCTTCTTCGCCGACGGCTCGATGACGTATTCCGCGGTCAGAACCCGCTCCTTGATCGCCCCGTGCTCGATCTCATTCAACGCCTTCTGGACATCCTTCTCGACGACCGGCAGAAGTGCCCGCACTTTCACCTCCTGCGCCAGCATCGACTTGAAATCGGTATAGACCATCACCACGCGATCGATCCGCTTCGTCTCGAACGCTTCGATCAGGATCTTCGCGATCGGACGCATCCCCTCGGCCGAAGGCGTCCCGAGGACGTCCGGAAACGAAGCGATGATCCGGCTTCCCGCTTCCGAATTGACCGGGGTGGACAAGAGACGCCGGACAGCCGCATCTCCCTTCTTCCCGATCGTGATGAATTCCGCCTCCCGTCCCGCGTCTTCACGGAGTATCTGTCGCACCCGCTTCACGATCTGCGAATTGAAAGCCCCGCACAGTCCGCGGTTGGAAGTGATGACGACATACAGCTGCTTCCCGACAGGACGCACCTCCAAAAGCGGATGATCTTCTCCGACCGCGGCCAACTGATGCAACATCTGGATGACATTCTCCGCATACGGACGGATAGCGAGGACCGAAGCCACCGCCTTGCGCATCTTGACCGCCGAGATCATCTCCATCGCGCGCGTGATCTTCCCGGTGGCT
>JAYRFE010000025.1:0-5453 GCA_041908545.1 Candidatus Moraniibacteriota bacterium | reverse complement strand
TTTTTCCTCGCTGTGTGTTCGGAAACACAGGGCATCAGAAAAAAGATATCCCTTCATTCTCAAAAATCGAGGGACGATAATTCGTGGAAAAACACTTGCAAAGAGGGGGGTGAGAGATTAAGTATCTATCTCAAATCTCACCGCGTGAATCAGCAAGAAACAAGCGCTTGTCGGTGAAAACGAGAGATTTGAGATAGATACTAAGAGGATTGTTTTGTGGAGGTACCGAATAGGAATCAGAAAAATGTCAACTTGTAATATACGTGAGGAGTATGCAGAAATTAGGAACCTTATTTATAGTCGCGACGCCTATCGGTAACCTGGGTGATATGACTTTGCGCGCTCTTGAAACCCTGAAGGCCGTCGATGCGATTCTCTGTGAGGACACGCGGGTGACGAGCCGGCTGCTCGCGCACTACGAGATCAAGCGGCCGCTGGTCTCCTGTCATGAACACACGGACGATGCCAAACTCGGACAGTTGATCGGCCGTCTTGGAGCGGGCGAATCGCTCGCTTTCGTGTCGGATGCCGGAACACCGGGATTGTCCGATCCGGGAAACAAGCTCGTCTCATTGGCACTTGAATCCGATATTGCGGTCGTTCCTATCCCGGGAGTATCAGCTTTGGCCACGCTCGTGTCGGTAGCGGGAATCGATATGCGGGAATTCATGTTTCTCGGTTTCCCACCGCATAAGAAGGGGCGGGAGACATTTTTTAGGAAGGTGGCGGCAGCCGAAATGCCGGTCATGTACTATGAATCACCGCATCGGGTACTGAAAAATCTCGAATTGCTCGCGTCGTTTGCTTCCGGAAAAAGGGTCATCATCGGGCGGGAATTAACGAAACTGTTCGAGGAAATCGTGCGTGGTACCACGGAAGAGGCGCTTACTTATTTCAGTGAACATCCGGAAAAGGTGAAAGGGGAATTCGTAGTGATCGTTTCTTGATCCCGATGTGTCGGGGAATCCATGTAAAGACAATATGGTATCTTTTGAACAATCATCTCCGGTTTTGAAAAAACAGGAAGAAGCGGGACCGAAAGAAGTAGGGCGTCTTGATGGTGAGAAAAGAGTTGAAGGAGGAAGTCTTGCCGGTTCATATTCAGGAATCGAGGAGAGAACCGTCTCTTCGGATGCGGCTGTGCCGGAGCGGAAGGCCGCGACATCGCAGCGGACTTTTCTTGTACAGCATGATACCGGGACGCTTTCGACGATGCTCCGGCGCGAGATGGAGATCAAGGCTCGACTGCGCGAAAAGCTTGAGAAAGAGTTTCAAGAAAAGGATGTCTCAAAACCTCCGAAATTGAGACATGAATCTGTAGCGGGAATCGATCGGGCTTTAGCCTTAGCGGAGCTAGCGCGAGAAAAGTCTATTCATCCACAAGTATTTCGTGAGGCACGTGAGAAATTGGTGGGTCTTTTGGAAAAGCGGGGCAGGTTTGTACTTCCAAAGAGAGATTACGAACGATACTTTACCGATAAGCATTTGGAACGTAAAGGATTTCGTCAGGGGAATGTGGGTGACTGCTATGCGGTGGCCGCACTTCATTCCTTGAGTGAGTCGCCGAATTTCGAGATGCTCGTACGTTCCTCGTGCCGGCGTCTTCCGGATGGGATCTGGAAGGTGCGGATTCCACTTCTGGATGAGCGGGGTGCGATGATATCAATTTCTCCGGAAGAGATTTCGAGTCAGCGAAATACCGGCTTTTTGAAATGGGATGATGCCGAAGGTCTGGATAGACGAAAGGTCCTTCATCCGCTCCAAGGGAGCGAAGGGATGCGCGTTTTGGAAGCGGCGTATATCAAGGCGAAATTCGGATCGGTGGACCGGCTTGTCGCGGAAGGTGGATATGGAAATGAAGTGCTCACTCAACTCCTGGGAAAAAAACAAGTCATTGACACGAGTTTTAAGATGGTACCTTCAGATAGCGGAGGCCAGCAATTTCAGGGAAAAGCTGAAGGAGACACGATTCCATCGATTGATCGGTTCCTGCGAGAATTCGATCTTGAGACTTCTCTGGTGACGGTGAACTCACGTGCATTCATTCCTGGGCGATGGGATAAGATACGTCAATCATTCGGTTTTCCAAGAATATATTATCGGGGGAGAGGGACAGAGAAAAGGTTTGTAAGAAATCATGCGTATTCACTTCTGAAAGTCGATCAGAACAAGAGGGAGGTTATTCTTGTGAACCCCTGGGATACAGCCGAACCAATAGAGCTTTCTTTCGATCAATTGCGGGAGAACTTTAGGAGTGTGAGTGCTGTCCGTCTCAATCATGCGAAACTCCTTGAAAATGCGGCCTCTCGGGCGGAATAAAAAAGGAATAGCGAGAAGAAAAAAATAATTCTTACGAAAAGTCATATGGGTTCACCGTTGAAAGCGCCGAATGAACTTGCTTCTGAATATGAACCCGCGATCAAGTCTGCGCTGGTCGCGGAATTCGCTCTTGTTCCAGATACCCTCCATCTCTTGCTTGAGGATGAAGATGGGGCATACTGGAGCCGGGAGGAGTCGGGGACGCTCTGCGTTCTGGTCCTTGGTCAGGAGAACGGACACCTCTATCTGGTCACGGGCAGATGGGATGAGGAGCAAGGGTGTTTGCGGGATTTCAAGTGTGGTATGCTCGGGTGAGAATAAAAAAAGCTCAGCTGTGGTGGGCTGAGCTTGGGGCGGGTGGTGGGTCGCTGATTTAGCGCCCAGGGAAGATTTTAGGAGGGCGGTGGTTCCAATACCATGGCAACCTTGATGAAGAGGTCGCCGTTGGACCAGGTGCAGTCGCCGCCGGTGGCGCAGTCTGCCGACAATATCAGCAGCGCAAGGCTACCGACGAGAGATACGGCTGCAATACTTCCAAGGAATTTCTTCATTCCGCTTCTCCTGTGAGTGACGTATAAAAAATAACTGTTTTTTATTATAGACCATAAAAGAATAATTGTCAATATACGGATATGGAAAAAACCTCAAATAAGCCATTTTATATCACGACAACGTTGCCATATGTGAATGGACGACCGCATCTCGGGTATGCGCTCGAGGTCGTCCAAGCGGATGTCCTGGCCCGTGTGGCTCGAGAATCAGGAAGCGAGGTGGTGTTCAATATCGGTACGGATGAACACGGACAGAAGATTTATCAGAAGGCGACCGAGGCAGGGGTGACTCCTCAGGCGTACTGCGACGGGATGGTCGAGGCATTCCGCGAGGTGCGCGAAACGCTCGACGTGAGCTATACGCATTTCATCCGGACGACCGACGCGTCACATGTCGTCGCGGCGCAGGAATTCTGGAAGCGTTGTGCGGCGAACGGGGATATTTATAAGAAGCAGTACCAGACCAAGTACTGTGTCGGATGTGAAATGGAAAAGACCGATTCCGATCTCGATCATGGCGTCTGCCCTGATCATCCGAAGATGGCCATCGAATTGGTCGAGGAAGAGAATTACTTTTTCCGTTTCTCGAAATACCAAGATGCTCTTCTGGAACTGTATGCCGCCCGACCGGATTTCGTCTTTCCGGCCAATCGATTGACGGAGATCCGGAATTTCGTCAGCGGCGGATTGCAGGACTTCAGCATTTCCCGCTTGGCTTCGAAGATGCCGTGGGGTATACCAGTACCGGGAGATGATGGGCATGTCATGTATGTCTGGTTCGACGCGCTCGTGAATTATATCGCTACGCTCGGCTGGCCTTCGGATGAGGCGAATTTCACGAAGTTCTGGCCGGGGCTTCAGATCGCCGGCAAAGATAATCTCCGTCAGCAGGCGGCGATGTGGCAGGCGATGCTTCTTTCCGCCGGACTGGCACCGTCGGAACGGATACTGATACACGGACATATCTTGGTTGCTGGGCAGAAGATGTCGAAGAGTCTCGGGAATGTGATTTCACCGGATGAATTGATCGAAACATTTGGAAAAGATGGGACGCGGTATCTCCTCCTCTCCTCGGGAAGTTTTGAGAATGATTCGGATATCACGGGGGAACGGTTGACGGAGAAATACCATGCCGATCTGGCTAATGGTCTCGGGAACCTGGTTTCGCGTCTGGTCAAGCTCAGCGAGAAGCTCGGAACGGTTTTCGAGATTCCCGTGGTGGAGGAAGTGTATCCGGAGGAACTTCGCGCCTTGTTCGCAGAGTATCGGTTGGCTGAGGCGCTCGAATGGATCATGGATCGGACGCGGACGCTCGATCGGCAGATCGCCGAAACGAAGCCCTGGGTGCTGGTGAAGGCGGATGTACCGGCCTTTGAAACGAGTATGCAGGAATTCCTCCAGGAGCTTGCATTCATCACCCGGTGTCTTTCGCCCTTTCTTCCCGATACGAGTGAAAAAATACGACAGGCACTTCGGGAAAGGAAAACCGAAGTCCTGTTTCGGCGGGTCGGGTAGGGTTCCATGTTGTCGCAGAGGTGTGTTAAAATAGGTTCATTCGCATCTGATTGCGGACCGGTGAGGCAGAACAGGCTATGGAATTTCATCAATAAGTTCAATAAGTTCCACACTTATGTTTGGATTTTTTGAGAGGTCGCAGGCACCGAAAAAAGAAGTGCGCATGCCGGCATCGAAGCCGGTCAGGCCGGAGAATGTCCCGGCAGAGTTTCGTTCTGGCGTAGTTCCATCGACAGGAACGGATCAGTCGAAAAAATTTACGGGATATGAGACACTGGATGGTGAACTCATCGATGGAAAAACCGAGATAGACAGATTCAATGAGGCTCATGGTTTCGGTCCGGTCGATGGTGCGCCATATCAGTCTTCGGCTTCGAAGACACTGCAACAGGAAGCGGTTGTTCCGGTCAAGACGGTTGAAACCGTCGAGTCTGTGGATAATACGGAACCTCGCTTGATCCGGGAGCAGGCGCTTGAGATGCCGGAGGGTCTGGAGGGTGAGGCATTGGCAGTGGCATTGGAAGCGAAGCGGGATGAATTCAAAAGATATTTTGAGGAGAAGTGGGATAAGAAGATGTGGGAATCGAATCCCGAGAAGGACGCGGATCTAGATTGTCTGGCAGTATTGCAGGGGCGTGCCGCTGGTGCACGGCGGAAGACGGAAGCGAGCGGAACGAATAGGGTGGTTTTAGAAAAAATCGAAAAGACGGAACTCGCGCAAATACAAGCGGATGCCCTTTCCACACAACAATCACTTCTTGCGGAATTGAGCCGGACACCGGTGGCGGAGACTGATACGCGCCGTCGAATACAATCGGACATGAAACAATTAAGGAAGCTTCTGAAGTCAGGAACTGAGCAGGACCTACGTAAGTGGCGGGATGCACGATCACAGCCTCTTTCTCCCGTGGGAGAAGATGATGAAAGCGAATGGACCCGATAATAGATGATTTTGAATTGTCGGATCAAAAATGTAAGGAGTGAAGAAAAAGGCGTATGATGCCGGAGAAACCAAAGTCGATATATGAGCCGTATAGAACGATAAGGGAGGTACGGGAAGGCCAGACT
>JAYRFE010000024.1:0-1980 GCA_041908545.1 Candidatus Moraniibacteriota bacterium | reverse complement strand
TAATACCGGCGGCATTGAAAATATCTCGATTGTAATACAAAGCCAAAGAATCGACTGACAAAGGAAGTCCGTAGATCTTCTTATCGAGTGGATCTATAAAATCGTTCGCCACGACATCGACAAAGTTGTCGCGGACTTCCTTCTCGGTCAGTTGATAATCGGGAGCCGGAACAATCTTATCCTTGAATTCGCTCATCCAGGAATTCCGAATCACGAAGACGTCCGGACCATTCCCGGCCGCCAAAGCATTGAGGAGCTCTTTCTTGTACGTCTCCTCACCGAATTTCCGATAAGCGATATTGCCGACATAAGGATTCGCCGCCCGATATTGCTGGAAGAGCAAGGTGTATATATCCGAATCATCGAATACCCCCCATACTTCAAGCGGCATACTGTAAGGCGTTCCCTGCGAATTATCCCGCAGACCGCAACCCGACAGGATGCCCAGCGATCCGATCAGTATCAGGACACCTATGACGTTTTTTCTTATATATCGCATATGCAGAATATCGCTCAACCGAATACGAAATGAGGAGTCGAATCCCGAAAAAAAACCTGAATAACCGCGCTAGACCTTCTTCATCAAGAAAGCGTAGTGATATCCGCCAGCCGGGAAACTCTTCTCCAAAGCAAGCCCGGACGCAAGCAGAAGCGCTTTCAGTTCCTCAGGGTCTATACGTAATTTCTTATCCGGCCCGACCGCACTCGCTTTCGGGTTCCACTCCATCACGATAGCGTGTCCGCCCGGCTTCAACACGCGTGCCATTTCTGTGATAATGACATTCTTATGTTCATTCTGGAAAAGCATGTCCTTCAGAATCACCCAGTCAACGCTGGCCAAACCGAGTGTCGATCCTCCTTCTCGCTCAAGATTCGCCCGTTTCGTGACGATATTATGGATGCCCATCAGTTTTGCCTGACTCGAAACGGCCTCCAATGCCTGAGGAAGTATATCCAAAGCATACACCTTTCCATCCGGTCCGACCGCCTTGGAAAACTCGAAGGAAAAATATCCTGACCCGCAGCCGAAATCGGCAACCGCCGCACCAAGCGATATGTCGATTTGACCGATTATCCTTGCCGGATCGACGAAACTTGCTCCCTCAGCATTCATCATAGGATATACTTGGCACCGGCTTAATTTCTTGCAAAAATTCCTCTTCCATTGTACAACAGATTGGGGAAGAAAAGAAATCTTTTTCCCCCTGCCGCGCGCCGCGGCTTGATTTTTTGAAGAGAACGGAAAGGTGACCGAGTGGTTGAAGGTACCGCTCTCGAAAAGCGGCATACCCGAAAGGGTATCGAGAGTTCGAATCTCTCCCTTTCCGCACCCAAAAAAGTGACGCCGATCGCGCGTCACTTTTCTTTTTCCTGGCATACATACGAAAAAACTACCCCCGTGTCAGAGGAGCGACACCGAGCATCATCTTCTTAACCCCGGCACGCTTGAAGGCGATCGTGGCCAGAGTACCGGCCACCGATACGATAAGTCCCGATCCGAATTGCGGATGCAGCACCATATCGCCCGGCCGAACCTCACCGACCTGCAGGGGTTTTTCATTCGATGGACTTGATTCCGGTACCTGAAGAGATTTTTTTGGCATCGACACGACCTGATGCCGAACCTGATTTCCCATGTTCCGTTTCTGCATCATCCCACCGCCGGCCATTTCACGCTCTTCGATCAACTCGAAAGGAATTTCCGAAAGAAAACGTGAGGGAGGATTGACCTGCGTCGATCCGAAAATCATCCGCTGCTCAGCGTACAGAAGATAAGCTTTCTCTTTAGCGCGCGTCAATCCGACATACATCAACCGGCGCTCTTCTTCAAGTTCTGTCGGCGAGACATGACTTCTCGAATGCGGAAATACCCCCTCTTCAAGTCCGACGATGAAGACGACCGGAAATTCAAGTCCTTTCGCGCTGTGCACGGTCATGAGCTGCACACCCTCATGTCCGAGATCATCCGTGTCCGAAGCC
>JAYRFE010000023.1:0-26998 GCA_041908545.1 Candidatus Moraniibacteriota bacterium | reverse complement strand
GGAGACGTGGCAGTGGAAGACTATCTTGCCAAGGGATATCTCAGGGAGGCCTTGATCAATTTCGTGGCGTTACTCGGATGGAATCCCGGGAAAGGAGAGACTCAGGAAATCTTCACGCTCACCGAACTAAGGGAAAAGTTCGATCTTGCCAAGGTGAACAAAGCCGGGGCCGTCTTCGATCTCAAAAAGCTTGACTGGATGAATGCGGAGTACATCAAACGGATGGATATCGATTCCCTGTTCGAGCGACTCAAGGAGGGAAATTTTTTCGAGAAGGAACTGATCCGGCAGGCTCCGGATTTCATGCAGACGGATATCTTTCTCAAACGGGTTCTGACTATTGAGCAAGATCGTCTCGTGAAGCTCTCGGAATTCGGGGGACAGAATCCTTTTTTCTTCACTGATGCCGTCGAATACGCCGTCGATCTGCTCCGCTGGAAGGAAAATACGCCAGCTCTTACCCGAGAAGCGCTCGAAAAAGCCCGATCCATTCTCGGTGCACTCGATGAATCCTCGTGGGAAACGCATGCGGAACTTGAAAAAGTGTTGCTTGAGGCCGCCGGAGAGAAGCGGGGCGATTTCCTCTGGCCGCTCCGCGTCGCGCTCTCGGGAGCACAGCGTTCACCTTCCCCATTCGATTGTGCCTGGGTACTCGGAAAGAACCAGACACTCAAACGTATAGATAAGGCGATACGGATCTGTGAAACAGGAAAATGAAAAAGCCGGGGAAAAGATTCTTTTCCTCCGGACTTTTTTTGTGATCCACCCTCCTTATTCCCTGTTTCCATGAAGAAAGCGGGTGGTGATGCAGAATCGCGACGACTGCCTCGTAAGCAGGAGGAACAGAATCGCTCCTATGCAGATGGAGAGCGCGACTCCCTTCATCATCGATCCGCCGAAAAATTCCGTGAGCGGTTCTGATAACGCGCCGGACAAGGCGGCCGCCTGGATGAACCTGAGGAACCGTATGGTCTCCATACCGAAAGATTCTTTCCGAAAAAGCACGAGCGACAAGCTGGCTACGAAAACGATGATGCAGAATGGCGTGAAACTTCCCGACATTGGTGGTAATCCTCCAAAATGGTGAAATGGAACCGGTGACAACGGAAAATAAATGAGAAATCTCATACGACTTTACTCTCCTCACCATGAAACGAACTGTTTGGTATTTAATCACGTATCAAGTATTTAGTCAATATATCCAAAGATTTTTGTGGTATACTGAGAAGGTATGCGAAGAAACAAAAAATCCTTTCTGAGCAGATTTTTCATCCTTGTCTTATCAGGGTTTTTCGTCGTGTCCATTGTTTCGGTCCGAGCGGATTCAAGTATCACCGAGCTCTCCGCGGCGGAAGAGAAAGCCCTGAAGGAAAAGCAGGATCGTCTCGATGAGATTCGGGACAAGATCAAGGCCTACAACAAGATCATCGACCTCAAACAACGCCAGGGTTCGACGCTTCAGATCCAGATAGAATCCCTTGAGGCCCAGGCGGATAAACTCGAACTCGAAGTCGGACAGAATCAAGATCGTATCGGCCAATTGAAGAACGATATCGCTTCGCTTCAGACCCGTATCGACGAGAAAGAACAAATCATTCTCTCCCAAAGACGACTCTTGACCGAAATGATGCGCGACGCGTCCGGAACGACCGAAATAGGATTGCTGCGCCTCGTTCTGGAACCATCGATCGAAGCCGGTCTTTCCCTTAAGAACGAAGAATGGGCCGCGCAGACCAATAGCCGGCTGAGTGCGTTGCTTGCCGAAATCCGGGCGACCAAACAGGGCATCGAAAACGAACGAGCCTTGGTGCTCCACAAGAAGTCCGAAGCCGATACCCTTCAGGAACAGCTCGATAAGCAGACCGAATACCTCGAATCGACGAAGGGATCGAAGGCCTCATTGCTTGCCAAAACGCAAACCGAAGTGAAGAAATACAATTCCATCGTCGATCAGTTGGAAGAAGAACGTGATGCCATCGAGAACGAAATCGAATCTCTTGAGTCGAGCAAGATCGGGGAACTCAATCTCAAGGATATGCCGGCCTTCAAGAAGGGTCTGCTCGATTATCCCGTTTCCAAAGTCGTTTTCTCGCAGGGTTACGGAAAAACCTCCTTCGCGAAGACATCGAAGTTCTATGGGAAATCCGGTTTCCACAACGGACTTGATTTCTCCATGCCGATCGGAACCAAGGTTTTGGCCGCCGCTGACGGGAAAATTGTCGCGATGGGGAACAATGGTCGTTATGCGTATGGCCGATGGATGGCCATCGACCACGGAAACGGTATCGTGACGATGTACGGACATCTGAGCGCATACGTGAAATCGAAAGGGGACACCGTCAAAGCAGGGGATACGATCGCCCGATCCGGTAATACCGGTAATTCTACCGGCCCGCATCTCCACTTCACCGTCTTTTCCACCAAATCATTCGAAATCGTCCCGTCCAAATCCGTGGCCAGTGTCAAGGACATTCCGGTCGGCGCCACCGTCAATCCGAAAAACTACCTGCCCTAAACAAAATAAGAAGTTATTCGAGAGTCCGCCTTTTCACGACGGTATAAATTAAGATAAGATGGGAAAAGATCGAAAATATCCATTCCGTGTCCGATTGGCAGGGGAGATCGTAGCGGAAATAGTTCTCCCGGAACGACAAACTGGGCGGGTAGCTATTCTTGCTACCGGACTCCCCTCGTCCCCATCGAAAGGGGATTTGCTCCGTTTTTTTGCCGACCAAGGATATGTGGCGATCCTGCCCCGATACCGGGGAACCTGGGAGAGCGGAGGTATCTTTCTCGAACATTCACCGGCGCAGGATATCACCGACACGATCGATGCCCTTGCTTCGAGTCCGACCCTTATCGATCTCGCCACCGGAGAATCATTTTCCTTTCGAACGAAAACCTTTTACCTCTTCGGTTTTTCTTTCGGGGGACCGGCAGCGATTCTGAATTCCACTCATCCGCTGGTAAGCAAGGTCGTCGCCGTCTCCCCTGTCCTCGATTGGACTCGGGAAGGGGAGGATGAACCGTTTGAAAAACATATCCTCTTCGTGACAGCCGGATTCGGAGGGGCTTATCGGGTGAATCGGTCCGATGATTGGCAGAAACTCCTCAGGCCGGATTTCTATAATCCGATTACACGGACGGGGGATATCGACGGCCGGAAAATTTTCATCATCCACGCGCGCGATGACCAAGTCGTCCCGTATGAACCCGTACTTGAATTCGCGGCCGAAACCGGCGCTTCCGTCTATCTCAAACCGCATGACGGTCATCACCTCCGCCTGACACATCGTTTTCTTTGGAAAAAAATTTCGAACTTCCTTTCGAAACACTGATACCGGAGCCGACCTCAAGAATCACGCGATGCGTCTTTCGTTTTCGTATGCTATGCTGAATTCCGGAGAAAAGTTCGTTTGACAACAACCGATAAAAAAAGGAAAGGCAGGGGACACCGATGAACAGATCGGACAGGCAGAGAAAAAAAGTCTACAGGCTGCGTCCGATCGAAATACTGTCGGGCGCTCATTACAAAATAACCCGACAAGAAGGAGCCGAAATCACCCTGAAAGTCGTCCCGACCGACAATGAAGAAATCGCGAGACGTCTTTCGAAACTTCGTTATCCGGAGTTGTGCCAAGTCATAGAGGTGCTCATTTCCGGACTCTACGAAACCCTGGATGATGAACTCTGTATCGATCAAATTGCTCCCGTAAAAGGAGGCAGAAAAAACAGTCTGCTGCTTCACGCGATTCTCCGTCTTCAGGGAGCTGCTTGTTATCTATCGTGGCTAAGCGACCTGACGTGCGGAGAAATATCTCGGCATGAACTGAAAGCGCGTCCGATTACGGATAAGAATCAAGAATCATGAGAAAAAGGGGGTTCCCGATGACCGAATGATCATATACGACAACATACGGGAAGACGCAGCGTCTCGTCTTTCCCGATAGCTGACACTCCCCCGGAGTTTTTTAAAAAAACGGGGGAGTTTCACTTCTATCAAGTCCTGATGCACGAAGTCATATTCATACTTCCGGTCACGCCATCACTTTTTGATCTTCCGATACTCTCCGATGGTTTATCGAATATTTCTCATTTGGACGGCATATTTTCCTGGTCTTCACTCTCCGATACCAGCTTCGGTCCCGGATCATTCTTTAAGAATTTTTCAGAAAAATTCGCATGAAAATCGTCACATCCCACATCACCTGTCGACTTGAAAAATACGACTGACAGGTTCATATTCCCGAAACGGCGGCAGACTCTTTCAGATGAAGCAAGAAGGGTGGTACCGGTGTATCACTCCGCCAAGAAACCCTCCTTAAAACGCATTTAAATGCGTCAAATAATGCTTTAAATAAGCCATAAATTATGAAGTCAACTCGGTATGAAAAATGTGTTTTTTCAGTCATACGAGAACTTGTTTCAAGCGATATTCTTTGTGGAAAGCGATCTTTTATGAGTTCTAACTGCGATCGGCTGCAAGAGTGGCAGGGAAATATGACTAAGAAAGAAAAATGCCTGAGAACGCATTTAAATACGTCGTATAGGGTTTTGAGAAGTGGCAAAGGGCACAAAAGGAAAGAGGAAAGCGTCCCGCGTTTGTTTCCTGGCTTTTTTATGAAGATGGTTGTTTTGTATGTCGTATAAGTTACATTATACGACACTATGAGTATCGGGAGAAGAATACTTCTCACACTCTGTTTTCTGTATCGATTTCATCATGCGTCATGCACACGTATTGGGCAACGCTCCTCCTCACCCCTCCTGACGAAACACCTGATCGAAGTCTTTATGCATCATCCTCTTCGATCATCGCATACCGCTGCTGAAGTCTTTCTGATCATTTCTTTCCGTCTTTCTATAAAAATCGAACTATACATTATGCGACATGAATGAAAGAGGGACAAAAAAAGTGCCCGGTTCCCTTGCTAAACATTACGCAAAGAAACACGGGCACAAACCTGACTTTCGATTCTCGTCCTTCTCTCAGGAACCCATGGAGGTAATAATCGTCCAGCGATCAGTCGTCGATGATGACGACCCGATCTTTCCCCTCCTCCTTTGCCTGGCGCAGCAAGATGTCTGCCTGCTCGATCAGGGAGTCAAGATCGATTTCTCCTTCCTTCGGTATCGAGACTGCCTTTACCCCGCAGCTCGCCGTCACGTGGAGTTGGTCCGTGAGAAAGCGATCAGCTTCCTGTTTGAAGGTTCGACGGAACTCTTCAAGGCGAGAATCGGCTGACTTGACATCGTCAATTCCGATGGTGAGTACGAGAAGCTCATCCCCGCCCAGGCGGCAGACTATATCGGTTCCCCGTCCAAAATACCGACGGAGCAGCTCGCCGGCAAGACAAAGCACCGTGTCTCCCGCTGCATGCCCGAGAGTATCGTTCACCGCCTTGAATCCGTCAAGATCGATGACTGCGACCGTAACCCGTAGGTCATTCCGGCCGGCATCATCATGTACGAGTCTCATTTGGGCCTTGAGGATTTTTCGGGCCAGCAACGACATTCCGCGCCGGTTGAAGAGACCGGTGAGCGGGTCGGTACCGGCTGCCTGGATAGCAGAGTCCCTTTCAGCCTCCGTGATTTCGAGTTGTCTCCGCAGCTGAATGAGTTTGGATTCATAGCAGGAAACCCAAAGCATCGCAGCCACGCTTTCAAAGATGAATAGCAGGATGATGGGCCCTCCCCACCACACGGATCCGGCTGAAGTCAAAATAACCACAACCAACAATACCACCCGTATTATCAGGAAGGTGTAAACGATGTTATCTTGCTTCATGAGAAGCCTCCGTCTAAAGTAAAGTAAAAATGTTAAAGGGCGAAAAATACACTTTTTATATGATAGCACTATTTCATGAATTAGTCAAGTGTACGATGCGGGGAATTAAGTGCTAAAATAAAGGAAAAGTACCACTGGAAAGCCTCATCAGGAGCATTCAAGAGAGCGTTTTTTTTCTGAGAGAACCAGCATCGTCTTATTTCTTATATCTCTATATAAATCCCTCCTATGCGCCTTTCCTACTCGGGTCTCGGATCCTATGAGACCTGTCCCCTCAAGTATAAGTACCAGTACATCGACCGGATCAAGGAACCGAAATCCAAGGATCAGGTCTTCGGAACACTTATCCATTCGGTGCTCCACTATTACCACACCCCTGCCCTGCTCCCACCGACTCTCGAGCAGGTGCTTGACTTCTATGCTAAGCGTTGGAACAGCGAAGTATTTGAGAACGAGCTGGAAGAACGGGCGGCCTTCACCGAAGGGGTCAAGATCATCGAACGGTACTGCCAAGAAAATCGTCCGGAAAACTTCACTATCGTCGATCTCGAAAGCCGATTCTCTCTCGAAATCGGAGACGACGCGACCGGGAAGCACACCTTGTCCGGTATCATCGACCGTATCGACAAGACGGACGAGGGATACGAAATCATCGACTACAAGACCACGAAGAAAATGCCTTCCCAAGAAAAGGTGGACAATGATCTCCAGCTCTCGATTTATCTCAAGGCCTTCCTCAATCGCTATCCGAAAGAAGCGGCGCATCTCGACAGGCTGACCGTAAGTCTCTATTATCTCAAGCATGGAGTCAAACTCTCGTCCAAGCGGACCCGGGAACAGCTCGACCAGATCGAACCGGCTTGCTTCAGGGTCATCGAAGCGATCGAGGACGGGAAGTTCGATCCCCAGCTCTCGCCGCTCTGCGACTGGTGCGGATACCAGAAGATCTGCCCTCTCTGGAAGCACAAGTTCGCGGAAACACGCATATTCGAAACGGGCGAGGTTGAGAAAGCGATCGGCGAATATCTTGATCTCAAGAGCCAGCTCTCGGCAGAAAAACTTCGTCTCATGAAACTACAGGAAACGATACTCGCCTATATGGAACAGGAAGGCGTCGATCGTGTCTTCTCGGAGCAGGGTATCATCGGGAAATCCCTGCGCAAGACATACAAGTATGACGAGGCCCGGATCCGAGCCCTACTTGAACCGCTCGACAAGTGGGAGGGGGTATTGAAAGTCGATGGGATAGCGCTCCGCAATATCCTGGCCACCCTCCCCTCTTCTCTCAAGCAGGAGATCGAACACGCGAAGAAACTCGATAAGGAATCAGTCAGTCTGTCGGTCAAGCGGGTGAAGGATATCGAATCAAGTGATGATTTGGCCGCCTGAAACAGCGGGGTCGATTAAAAGATAATGATTCAAAGAGTATGAAGCAACATTACGAAGGCGGATGTCATTGCGGGAAAGTCCGCTATTCGGTTTCGGCCGACCTCGATCGGGTCATCGCCTGCAACTGTACGCACTGCTCGATCAAAGGCCTCCTACTCGTTTTCGTTCCCCGTCAGGATTTCCGTCCTCTCTCGGGCGAAGACTGTCTCAGCGAATATCTGTTCAATAAGAAAACGATTTCCCATCTCTTCTGCCGGACATGCGGGGTCGAACCGTACGCCTTCGGCAAGGATAAGATGGGAGACCCGATGGTCGCCATCAATGTCCGAACGCTCGACGCGATCGATACGGCCAGCCTGAAAACGACGCCATTCGACGGACTTCATCTGCTTTAGGATTTTTCGAAAAGGAATCCGTATTCACCGGAAAACAAAAACCGTCTTGGCAGGATCATGCCAAGACGGCTCTCGTTCCGTTTCGAAAGAAGACGGGGCACATGCAGGTGCTACCTGTTTTCTTGTTCGCTCAGAATGAAGTCGCGATCAAGAGTCTCATTGAAAGTTTTGATATTCCCCTGCTTGTCGATGACGGTGATGCTCATCGGGGTACCGGCCACTCCCGATTGTTTCGCGATCTTCAGATCATACCATTCGGTCGTATCGATCGTTTTCGGAAGCATATATCTGAAGGTGACCGTTTTTTCCGACGCGAGCGGGACGCCGACGGTCACACCGACATATTTCTTCCCGAGCTCATTGCCATATGTCGGGGCATCGCCGTTCGTGACGTCGGTCACGAAGCTACCTTCCGGAAGATACGCGCGGAGATACGTGACGTAGTCCTTCGTGTACCAGTCCCGAGCGATCCCGGTATGCGTATAAATCATCTTGAGTGTGGCTTCCGGGGTCTCCTTCGAGAGATCGACCGTGTACTCGATGCGCCGTCGCATATGATAGTCGCTCTTCAAGGCACCGAGATTGGCGTCGACAAGCATGAAGAAATCATCATGCCAGGCCGTATCGACCGCCCCGTCCCAGCCGGCATCGGTCACCACTTCCTGCAAGTACTCATCCATGAAATACGCCTGTATCGCTTTGCCGTGCAGATCATCGAGCATCGTATTGAAAAGCTCGTATTTCTTACCGAGAGGAAGCGCTTTGACCTCGAGCAGGATCGCGTCACCGAGCGTCTTCAAAACGGATTTCCGTTCACCCATTTCAATATTCTGATTCTTATATCCCTGCTCGACCTGATATTCGAGATCGAGAACGGCTTTCTCCGCCGTATAGGTTCCCGGAAATCCATCAAGCGTGACCGGTCCGGTGATTTCGAGCACCGATGAGAGCACTTCGGTCGTAATACCGATGACACCGTCAAAACGCTCCTGCCCATCTCCCATCGCATAGAAATCGACGGCTTTCCGGGCATTGGTCGGAAAATCAGGTGAGAAATTCGAATCACGCAACTTCCACGAATCGATATGAAGCAGTTTCCCCATCGGATACGGAGGAGTCACCGTACTCGGAATACGCCCATCGAAATTCCCCGTATCGTGAGTTGAAAACTCAACGATGCTCCCATCCTTCACCTTGAGTATCCCGAATGAACCGATGAATCCGCCCCCCGGCCTCAATTCGAGATTGTTCTGGAATAGGATCAGAAAAGTCCGTGTCTCCCCGTTGGTATGGGAAAGTTTGTCGGCAATCAGCGAGAGAGCTTCGACGTCGGATCGGTGCTCCTGGGAAAGAGGCAGAATGCTCGAAAAACCTGCCAACCGGAGCCATCCTTGATGCTTCACCTCCCAGAAGACGAACCACCCGATCAGAAAAACGCCCGCGAAAATCGCGAACCTGGTCCAGTACTGAAAATTCGAAAGACGGGCCATAAGATATGCAGTATTGTCGAAATTATTATCTCCCTTCCTTGAGAAGCTCATTCAGACGCCGACGATAATCCTCGACTGTCGGCTCGGTCGGCAATGGGGAAACGATCGATTCTTGTCCGGTTTCCATCGGCTGAACAGGGTTTGGTTCCGGTTCTGCCTGTTTCTCCTCCGCGGGTATTTCCGCAGCGGCCGAGGAGAATTGGGCGAGGAAAGTCGCCTCATCGATGAATGGCAGATTCGCCGGCGCCTCGGATTTCACGGTCGATACCGAAGACCTGACAGCCTGTCCGATTTCCTGCTTTTTCCGTTCGAGTTCATCGGGAAACGAGGGCTCCGAAATAAGAGGTGTCTCCGATGCAGAGGAGAGATCAGGGGCCATCGTCTTCTCCTCCTCTTTCGTCACTTCCGTATTCTGTTTCGTGCCGGCCTCCTGACGAGTATTCGGGGTAATGACATACGGATTGTATTCCCGCCGTTCTTCACGGGCACGGGCCTCACCTTCTTCACTGAAAAGTACGGTCGGTTTCTTCGGAATGAAGGTATCCGGATGTATGGAAGGGAAAGTTGTTTCCATCGGTCGTGAGATTGGAAGTGTCGCTTCATTGGTCGGCAGCACTTTCTTCCGACGTGGAGTCCCGATAAGCGATCGAAGAAAAGTACCGAGTACCATGAAAATGAGCGCCACCATGATACCGATACTCACGCTCGAAACGATCCAGGTCACCGGAGATATGAGCGCGGCACGGACAAGCGGGCCCTCGATCAATCGAAGGGAGATTTCGGAACGGATATCATAGTAAGTACCGGCTTTCTGGAATAGGACCTTGGCCATCTGCCGGGCGAAAATCGTCGCTTCCTCCTGCGTATCCGCCTTGATCGTGTAGGTGACTATCCCGCTCCCCCCTTCCCGCCTCACCGCAAGCATCTCATTCCACTGCTCGGATCGAGCATTGATCGACTGTTCATCGAGATCGGAGAATTCCGAGAGTCTCCCGTCGCTTTCGAGCAATGCATCAAGGAATGATACCGTCGTCGGAAGGATGGCGATATTCTCCACCATCTGTTCGGCTGGCGTCTGATTCGTCGATAGAGGAAGTACCAGTACCGTCACTTCGGCACGATAGCCACGAAACGTATCGAGAGACACGAAAGCGGCCGCCGTGATGAAGAACAGGGCGAGAACCGAAAACAAGGTTTTATTCAGTGGTTGCAACATAGCTTATTTATTCTTCAGAAAAAACCTGACTTTTCCGATGCCCGGCTTCTCGCACAAAAGGTCCTCATACACCGCGAGAGTCCGCTTGGCGATCGCCTGCCAATCATATTCCGACTGCGCACGCTCTTGGGCCGCTCTTCCGAGGAGGCTCATGGTGTCCGGACGATTGATGAGCGAGGAGATTTTTTGTTTCAAATCAAAGATGTTTTTCGGTTCACATACCACACCACAATCGGCAATAGCCTCACGATTGGCCGGGGTGTCGCTCACCACGCAAGGGAGACCGTGTCCGAGCGCTTCGAGCAACATGAGTGACAGATCCTCATCTTCCGAAAGACAGACGAAGATACCGGCATTCGAATAGAGCTGAGAAAGATCTTCGGGCCGACATTCATCGAGAAAAAGAACATCCGCATCATCGACCGCCAGAAAACGGAGATAGGCTGCGTAATCCTTGACTTCCCTTTGCGTGCCCACGATGACCAGCTTCCAGTTATTCGGAAGTTCTGATGTTTCTTTGAGCGCCTGAAACGCCTTGATGAGATAATGTATCCCCTTATGGCGAGCCAGACGCGAAACGGACAGGAAATATCGACGTTCCTTCAGTCCCTGTTTTCTCAGAAAATCCGTCCGATCTGTCAGAGTCGCTTCGATCCCGTAAGGAATCAGCGTAAACGGTTTCCGATAGACCGCTTCCACGTATCGGGCCAGCGTCTTCGAAACGACGATCGTCTTTTCAGGAACGGTACAGGCTATGAACTCAGCCCATCGAAGCAGCATCCTGCTCAATCGGTTCCGATGGTGATGGAGATAGTCTCTCCCATGGACTGTCGCTACGACGCGCATATCCGGTCGAAAAATCCTTGGAAGGAGCGAAAAGACGCTCGGTCCGGTCGAATGGAAATGAACGATATCATACTTTTGGAAAAGAGCGTGCACCGTCGCGAAACCGTTTCGTGAAATCGCTTCGAATCCCCTCAAAGGAAAGCCCGGCAGGACTATCGTCGAGACGCCGCTGATCGAGTCTCCTGAAGGTTCCTGCACATATACGGTCACTTCATGCCCCATCAGCGCCATCGAGGCCGCAAGTTGACGGACATGCCTCTCGACGCTACCCGAGTGCTCCCCTATATTCTTCTGTCCGATAAAAGCGATTTTCATAATGTTTCCCTCCTCCTGTGACACAAGAATGACTTCACGCAATACGACTCCTTACCGCCGACTTATTTCACCGAAATGACCGGGGATACATTGCCCAAGGTATTCTTTTCAATCAGGCTCCCATTGATACCGATTCCGAAACTGAGATTACCGAACATGCCCATGCCCTTGACGGTCTTTCCCAGACGCGCCACTCCATAACGACCGTTCTCGGAAATCTTGGCCCGCTTGAATCCGATAGTCCCCTGACCACCGAACGAGCTCACCTCGATCCCTTCACGACCATTCTTCTTGAAATCATTGCTCTTGGACCAGATACTTGCTCCGTCCAACACCAGCTTGGCACCGCTTCCGCGATTATCGTTGAAATCACTCTTCTCAAACCAGGCATGCGTCCCGGCGGCGAGGTCGATACCGTCACCATCATTGTCATGGATATTCGAATTGATGATCGTCAGGGAACGCTTCT
The DNA here is from genome assembly GCA_041908545.1 of Candidatus Moraniibacteriota bacterium. GTDB lineage: Bacteria > Patescibacteriota > Minisyncoccia > Moranbacterales > UBA1568 > JAGOSP01. The sequence continues at coordinate 15,090 of JAYRFE010000023.1, read as the reverse complement.
CCGAATAGATACCGCTCCGGTCGTTCTTGTCTATCTCAACCTTGTCGATGAGAACTCGTTTCTTCTTGGAGACATCGGCCGAATCGATATGGATGCCATCACGATTGCTCTTCGTGATCCGAACGTCGTACAGATGCGCCTTGCTGTCTTCGAGAATACGGACACCATGACGGCCACCCTTCACGGTCACATCGGACAGTTTGCTCCCATGCCTCATTTCAATCGTCGGCTTCTCATCATTCTTGGCTTCGATCACGATATCCTTCCGATCGCCACCGGCCCCATACAACCACACTTCCTTCGGGAGCGTGATATTTTCCTTATAGGTTCCTTTCTCGACTTCCAGTTCATCACCTTCCTTGGCATGCTTCAATGCCTCGGTAATCGTATCGTACGGATGAGACTTCGATCCGTCTTCCATGCCCGAAGCCTTACTATCGACATGGATCACCTTCCCTCCGCCGAATACCACGAACGGCGAAATCACGAGCACCGCAAGCGTTGCCCCCAGAAAAATACCCTTATTTGAGCTGAAATTCGAAAATTTCATAAACGATAATCTCATTGATTTAAACATCATATATTAGCAAAGAAATAATTTTTTGTCAAGAGCGGATTCTTCACGTACAATGAAGATATATCCAACCGTTATCCTTTAAACACACGTGTTTATGCAGCTCTCCACTTTGTTGCACCCGCAATCGATCGCCATCATCGGAGCCTCGACGCAGGAAGGAAGTGTCGGATGGAGTCTCGCCAAAAATGTCATCGAGCAATTTCCCGGACAGAGCTTCCCTATCAATCCGAAAACGACGGAATTGCTCGGAAAACCCTGTCTCCCATCCGTTCTCTCGGTGGAAAGCGAAATCGACCTCGCCCTCATCGCGGTACCAGCCGCTCTCGTTCCGACCGTACTCAAAGAATGCGGAGAAAAACGGATTCCGACCGCTGTGATCATTTCGGCCGGTTTCAAAGAAACAGGTGAAGCGGGAAAATCACTCGAGGAAGAAGTGCTCCGTATCGCGGAAGAATACGCCATCACACTCCTCGGTCCGAACTGCCTCGGATTCCTCGCGCCGCATGAGCATCTCAATGCCTCTTTCGCCAGAGCGCTTCCACCTGCAGGCTCGATCGCCTTCTTTTCCCAGAGTGGCGCACTCCTGACCGCTCTTCTTGATATGGGAGGCGAGATGCTCGGATATCGCGCCTGTATCAGCACGGGCAATAAGGCGCAGATCAAGGAGAACGACCTGATCAGATTCTTCGCTCAGGACGAAGAGACTCGGGTAATCGGTTTTTATTCCGAAGACCTGAGCGACGCAAAAGGGACCATCGAAACCGGTCGTTCCCTTCTGAAACGCGCCACGCCGAAACCGATCATCGCACTCAAATCCGGAAAAACCTCCGCTGGGACGGCAGCCTCCTCCTCACATACCGGGGCACTCGCCGGTAGCGACGCGGCTTATGAGGCGCTTTTCAAACAGGCCGGTATCATCCGAGTGGATGGAATCGAAACGCTGACCGAAACGCTCGAGGTCTTTTCAAAAAACCCTCTTCCGACCGGAAAACGCGTCGCCCTTTTGACCAATGCGGGCGGACTCGGTGTCATGGCAACCGATGCCTGTGTCGAACAGGGACTCGAACTCGCCCGTTTGGCACCCGAAACCGTCGAAACGTTGCGCTCCTTTCTACCGGCTGCGGCAAATAGTCAGAATCCGGTCGACGTCCTCGGTGATGCCAAGGCCGACCGATACGAACGCGCCCTCACCACGCTGCTTTCCGACAAGAATGTCGATATGCTCATCGTGATCATCACTCCACAGGCGATGACCGAGGCACTCAAGACCGCCGAAGCGATCACCAGCGCACGCGATCACTTCCCAGAAAAACCGATCGTCGTCTCATTATCCGGAGGTACGTCCCTTGCGGAGGCTCGGGATTTCCTCTCGCGACACGCTATATCGGTGCTCCTCTCCCCTGAATCAGCGGCCCGAACACTCAATCAGCTTTCCTCTGTCGCCCGTCTCCGGGAGAACTTCGAAGAAACTCCTTTTCATTTCACGGATATCGATTCCGAAAAGGCAAGAGCCGTCATCGACCGTTCGCGACAGAGCGGTCGACTCCAGTTGCTCGAAACGGATTGCATCGAATTCCTGTCCGCGTACGGTTTCCGATTCCTGTCGAGCAAAGCGGTCTCCTCCCGCGAAGACGCCCTTACTGCAGCCCGTGAGATCGGTAAGACGGTAGCGCTGAAGATCATTTCTCCCGATATCATCCACAAATCGGATTCCGGAGGGGTATTGCTCAACGTCGATCCCAACCAAGCCGACTCTGCCTATGATACGCTTCTGTCCACAGTCGCCGACCACGCCCCTCAAGCGAAACTCGAAGGAGCGCTCGTCGTCGAAATGGCACATCCCGGCGGACGGGAGCTGATACTCGGACTCAAGCGGGAACCCGGACTCGGTACTCTCATCATGATCGGTCTCGGAGGCATCTTCGTCGAAGTCTTCAAGGACGCAAGTTTCCGTTTCGCCGAATCACTGACACGGGAAGATGCGAAAACGATGCTCCGTGAACTCAAAAGCTTTCCCTTGATCGAGGGGGCTCGCGGTCAGGCCGGTCTCGACCAGGAGACACTGATCGACGCTCTCGGTCGACTCGCGCGCATCGCGGAGGATTTTCCGGAAATCGCCGAACTGGATATCAACCCCCTCCTCGCCTTCCAGCACGGTGCCGACTTTCGAACGCTCGATGCCCGAATCAGGATCGACTAAGAGTCTCCCGAGGTATCTTTCCTTTAAACCTGGCTTTTTAGCCAGGTTTTTCAATTATGCGAACTTCCTACTTTGGGAAATTGACAAAACATGTTTATTGGTATATAATAGATATTTCAGATATGTAAAGGGACTCCTATGGGAATGATAAACGCCCTCGGCATCAAAATCGACAACGTGAGTCTTCTTCGGGCGAAACGCCTTGTTTCGCGCTTTCTCTCCACTCCGCATTATCATCAGATCGTAACCGTCAATCCGGACTTTATCATGACAGCCCGGAAGAATAGCCACTTCCGTTCCGCGGTAAATGGTGCCGATCTCGTTTTGGCAGACGGAGTCGGCATCAATCTGCCGGCATTCCTCCAAGGCAAAAAACTACGCGCCCGGATTCCGGGTGTCGATTTTTCGGAATACATACTCGCTTACGCGCAGGAAATGGATCTGGAAGTATTTCTCGCCGCAAGGAATGATGGGCTCAGTACGTATGTTGAAACGAAAGCGGCGATATTGATACGATATCCCCGTCTCAGAATCCATGGCTGTGATGTGAATATCCACTCATCACGATCGCTCACGAATGCACAAAAAAAAGTACGCGGCGATATCGTCTTCGTGAATTTCGGCACACCGATACAGGATATTTTCCTTTCGCAACTCCGCTACCTTCCTCATCAGACACTGCGCCTCGGTATAGGTGTCGGCGGCACCTTCGATTTCTGGACGGGCAAGCAGACCCGGGCCCCGATATTTATCCAGAGAATCGGTTTGGAATGGCTGTTCCGACTCATACTCCAACCGAGACGGAGATTCAAGAGAACCTTCAATTACGTCGTCATCTTCTCATTGCTCTGCCTACGAACAGCACTCAAAGAAAAAATACGTTTCTACGGACTCTCTTTTCGTCATCATCTGCTCATGCTCAATAAGAGCTGGGTCCGTTTCGCGAATGCCATACAGCGGAACACCTACTTTTTCTGAAGGACTTCCGCATATGCGGAAAGGATTTCTTCCCGATAACGGGAATCCGTATATTCTTCCGCCGTTTTTTTGGCGTTTCGGAGTATGTTTTCCATATCGTATGTTCCGAGTTCCGAAAGACAACGCACCAGATCGGAAGCATCACCGGCCCGGAAAAGGAATCCATTTTCCCTGTCCCGGACGACATCGGGAATACCGCCGATACGGGATGCGACTATCGGCGTATCCGATCGTAATGAATCCATGAGAACGAACGGCTGATTCTCGTACCACATAGCCGGCATGATGACCGCCTTCGATTTCCCGATACGCCGGGCAAGTGCCTCGCCGTATTCCCCTCCGACGAAAGAAACTCGCTGTGTCACCCCGAGATCATCGGCCAGTTCCCTGAGATAAGTCTCATCCGGTCCGAAGCCGACGATTTCCAATCTCTTCTCCGGCAATGATGCGAATGCTCGAAGAAGTATCTCGACACCTTTTTCCGGAGAGAGTCGCCCGAAGAAGAGATATGTCTCGTCACGGTTCTTCCAGGGAATGCTCGGTATGGATTCGGGGGCACCCGCCTGAACGATGACCGGATGATGTATCCGCCGTATCGGACCTGAAAAACCGAAATCGCGGTATTTCCGAATCAGAAAATCACTCGGCGCAAGATAGAGAGAGACGTTCCGGTAGCTTCCAAGCATATCATGCAGCCATTTTTCGACGGCACAAACAAGGCTTTTGGCGAAAGAATGTTTGATGACACGATCGAGAATACAGCGTATTCCTGAGGCGGAATCCCAGAGTCGTCTCTTTGAGAAGTCATATAGGAAATAATTCGGAGAAATGGCCTTGAAATCGCAGAGTGTCAGGACGATCGGTATGCGTTTTTTCTGGAGAGCCAGAAGAACGGAAGGTGACAACTGATGATACACATTGAAACAATGAGCGACATCGGGCCGGAATTCCTCGATAAGCCGTGTGATGTTTTCATAGGCTTGTCGATTCCAGATGATGCGCCACCCGATACGGATTTTCTGCCACAGTGTCTTCCCTTGATCTTCGAAATCCACGGTATCGACAAAATACTGTTCCCAAGGAGTCTGTTCATTTTTCGGATGATGCATGGAAAAGAAAGCGACCTCATGTCCAGCTTCCTCAAGCAGACGCGCGGTCTCGAAATAAATCTTTTCCGCTCCACCGAAACGGAAATGGAATTTGTGGACCAGAAGTATCCTCATATGCGTCATTGTATCAAAACTTTCGGGAATGATATACTGGCCTCATGACGATTTCCCGATTCCGCTCCCGTATTCTGAATCCCAAAAAGCCTTTTTTCTGGCTATTTTCCTTGTGCGCAAGCAGTCTGATAGCGACTGTCTGTCTCTTGTTCGATATGAACTTCTGGCCGGTTGCGGCGTACTGGCTCGGCATCTTCTCGGTGCTTTCCTTTTCTTCCCCGCTCCAGCTTCTCGGCGGACTTCTCCTTATCCGTATGAGCCTGGACCACCTCTCTCAATACTCCAGCATCTCCATCGGGGAATACGCGACGATCAGTCTCTCACAACTATTAGGCGCCTACCTCCTGTCCATGGGAATATCCGCCTGTTTTCGTTACCGGAATGAGGTCTCCCGCTTTCCGCTACTTTCCACCTTCCTCATCCTGATCGTCTACGGTACCGTCTCCAGCACTTGGAGCCTCTTTCCTCTTGTCAGTCTCCAAGAAATAGCCCGACTGGTTTCCCTGTTTTCCATCGCCTTCCTCGCGTATGTTTCCGTCAGAAATTTCCGGGATCTCCGTACAGTGTTCCTTCTCCTGATTCTTTCCTCATTCATCCCGGTTTTGGAGGCCTTTCGTCAATGGATTTTCGGTATCGGCATCAGCGACAGTTCCCTCGATGTCGCGCGGATTTATGGGACCTTCGCTCATACCAATGTCTTAGCACTCTACCTATATTCACTCCTGGTGGTATTGACACTCTGGTATGTGCTCTATGAACGACGAGTCTTTCTGAGTGGCCGGATAGTAGCATTCGGACTCTACGGAACACTGAGTGCTTTCCTCTTGTTCGTGACCTATACACGCGTCGCCTGGATCGCTGCTTTCGTTTTCTTCTTTACGGTCGCACTCTCCAGAGCGAAGATGCTTCTCATTCCGCTCATATTTTTTCCTCTCATCGCTTTCCTTACCGTACCACTCGTCCAGGAACGTGTCCTTGAAAGTTTTCAGACAAATCCCGACAGTTCTCTCGTCTGGCGCGCCGATATCTGGCACGATGTGACACTCAAACTCGCCTTCGACCACCGGATCCTCTTCGGGACCGGTCTGGATACATTCTCTCGCTATGCCGAAGATCTCCGTGGCATCCGTTTCGGCAGCACCGATTCGCACAACGATTTCGTCAAATTCTATGTCGAGGGAGGGCTGGTCGGTCTTACCGTCTTCCTCCTTTTCCTTTTCACCCTTGCGCACAAGGTACGTTCCCTGAAGGATCTTCCGCAAGCCTATCGACCGACTATCTTTCTCTTTTCCCTCTTCGCCGGCACTCTGGTCCTCTCATCGCTTACGGACAATATCTACAAAGACACTCCGCTTCTCTGGATATTTTTCATCCTCCTCGGATCCTTTTTGGCTCTCAAGGAGCGGATTGCCCAGGGAGAAAACGGATAGAGATTCCTGATTTTGGATATTCAAGATGCGATGCCTTATCTGCGGAAACGCCACACAAGAAGGGCTCGCGTAAGACTTCTTGGGGCGAATTTCGCAAAAAAATACGTCAGGCGATTCTTCCAACCGCAAAGAGCGAGTGCTTGTCCTCGAGCCAGTGCGCGGTATCCGAGGGCCGCGACAGCTGCAGCGCTCGGGTATCGTCCGGATGACAGCGACGGAAGACCATTGGCTTCCTGAAAACCCGTGGCAGTCGGTCCGGGTAACAGTGCGGTGACCGATACGCCACACGAGGATAGCTCACAACGTAACGATTCAGCGAGAGAAAGAAGATAGGCTTTCGTCGCGTAGTAAACCGCCATGCCCGGCCCGGGGAGAAACGAGGCGGTCGAACACACGAAAAGCACCTTCCCCTGGTTTGCCATCAGATCGGACAGGAAAAGTTTCGTGAGCAAAGTCGGAACGAGCGCATTGAGACGAATGCTTTTTTGTTCTTTCCGCCAGTCGGTCGATCTGAAATCCCCCTTCGTTCCACTTCCTGCATTGTTAACGAGATATATGAGCGGTACGCCGGTCTCCTGTACCCGAGCGGGCAAAGACAAAAGAAAATCCTCGTCCGTGAGATCCCCGACACAACAAGTAACAATCACTCCCGAATGCTCTTCCAGTTCAGACTTGAGAGAGAGAAGACCATTCTCATCCCGCGCGACAAGGAAGAGATGGTGTCGGTCACGCGCAAACAGTCGTGCCAATTCACGACCGATACCGCTTGAGGCACCGGTGATCAGCGCGAGTGATGATTGTGGATCAGATTGATGCATAAAAAAAGTATACCACAGGATAAAAAAAGCCCCCGGGAGACTTGAGAGAAACGCATCGCGTGCGTGTTCTGTCTTGTCTCCCGAGGGATCCTGCTCGGCGCCGTTGGCCGCGTGGTTAGTTGGCGGCAGCAGCCGAAGAAACGATGGTGTGGGGATTCCCCTTGCCATCCCTTTCGACCTGACAGCCGGATTGCGGCTGATAGGCAGCGGCGACGGTGCCACCTGGCAACTTGGCAGCGAAGTGCATCCGCACCTTGCCGCTTGTGGTTTTCATGCCGTCAGTGAGCTCGAAAGCGCAGACCTGTGCCAGAGCTTGTGGATCGTACTGGCAGGTGACGGCACGCGAGTCGTTTCCGAGGTCGTTGTCGCTTACCCATCCCGCCTTGGAGTCGGCGAAACGAAGGAACCACTTGGCCGACTGGCAGGCCGTACCGTTGTCACTGCAGGAAGCAGAGGTGTCGCCGGCGCGCCCGGTTCCGGAATAGGTCGTCATGCCAGCCGGCGGTTGCGCGCCGTCCGACCAGACCATGCCGGTATCGGCGATGGTAATGACGACCTGGCTTCCGGAAACCTGCATCTTGCAACTCGGCGCCGCGTTGGCCGTACCGGCGGCGAGGGCGATGAAGGTAAGGAAACCAAAGATATAGGAAAAGAAGATGCTCTTCCAGTTACTACCGTTTTGCGTGCTCATGATGAACCTCCTTCCCCGTGTGGGGCGTAAATCCGGACCAGTGAGCGACTGACCCGGGGGTTTTCAAAGTGCTACTGAAAGTCCGACGCAATATCGAACAACTCAGTATACACCCAAATACTCTTTTTGTCAATAGTCTAGAAAATCCCTCTCTTCTGCCTTAAAAAACGAAACGAAGGAAAATGAAAGGGGTGGGTCGCTGTGATTCCAGCTTCCCACCCCTGTGCAATCCGTGCCCGAGAGCAACGGTATCATATCCCTTGCGTTCCTTCATCGCCATCAGCCTGCAGATCGATGTCTGCAATTTTTATCGACGTGATGACTCGGAAACGTTCGGTTCAACCGGCTGCCCTCATGAGAGCATTATTGCGACGGATCAGGTTCGGTGGCGATTTCAAAAACCGTCTCGCCGCCCCCTGCTCCGGTCTGTTCTGCTGAATCTGATTGCTCGCCCGGGGAGAACCGGAACGTCACACCCTTGACCTCGGCCGCTTGCGCAACCTTGGTGATGCGTGTCCCGTCCCGATTGAAACGGATAACTCCCGGGGTGTTGACTTGGATACCGACGGCAGCCGCGACACCCGTTTCCGGATACAGGCCGATATTGACACCAGCCAATGCGCAGATCGTATCATCCAGGACACAAGCACCGACTCGTGGAGCGATACCTGCATAGTCCGGACTCACGATATTCCCGTTGAGTTCTCCGAACCAGCGAAGGTCTTCTCCCCGCTTGGTAAAGAAACGCCGAACGCCGACTTCCAGGTTTCCGTTCCATCTTGGCATTTCGGAGAGCCTGGACCCGTCCCATTCCGCCTGACCATGTACCTTGCCAAGCGGCAGAACGATGCCCCACCGATAGTGAGTCTCGTCTTCGCCGTTCCTGCCGATGCGATAGTGCGTCCCATAGAGACCGAACGCGTTCCACCGGACATCGTGGCTGTACTTGCCCTGACTTCCCTCATTGGTCCGGAAACCGATCATGGCCCGATACAGATCGCCGCTGCCATCCTTGTGGGACTGACGGAGACCGATACCGGCGAGAAGGAGCTTTTGACGTCCCTCCCAACCATGATACTCATCGTCCGCCATGTGACCGCGGGCGACGACCAGCGCTTCGTTGTACGTCCTGCCGTTGTTGCTCTTCCACGTGAATGGACAAGCACCGACTTCGACGTCTCCGTACACGGCCGTCGTATTCGCATCTTTGGCCATCGATTTCTCGATTCCTGCCCCGGCATGGATATTCCATTCGTCACAGGCTGCTTGCGCGACCCGTTCCGCTGCCGGTTTGACTTCTTCTCTCGGAGTAACGACGGCTGGTTGAGCCACTTGCTGAATTGCCGGTAAGGGCAACCAGTTGCTGCAGTTGCGCACCCACGCCCACCGCTTCCCGTTCGAGAGAGTGATGATACGGGCAGGAACCGAAGTTTCCTTCGACCAGGCGGCCACGACATTCTTGCGAACGACGATTTTGCCTTGTTTACTGCAGCTGCTCATTTCGGCAAAGCGTTCACCGGGTTCGAAAATCCGATGACTGAAACTCTGTGTCGCCATGAGTCGGCGCAACTCTTGGCGATCCGTCTCCGGAATACCATGCGCCGTCCAGGCCGCTTCATTGCTGGCCTCTTCTGACAGCCGTCCGCACCCTCTGACCGGCGCACCGCCCGGTTTCTTCCAGAGGAATTCCTTCGATTCCATCCCGGAAGAGGCGTTAGTAGTCGAACCTACCACGCAGACCCGAAGGCCTACGGGCATTTTCCTCGGATCCGAAATACCATACTTCGACAGTTCGGACTTCCAATTCTTCCCGAAAACCTGCGAGGGAGTTTCCCCCTTCGCAACGATTCGGGTCCCTCCGACACACTGCAGTGCCGGCGCCGCCTCTGCCCACGATCCGAAGACCATGAGAAGAAAGCAGCAGAACCACAAAAGCCTTTTCATTGCCGCTCCTTTCATGAAGAGCCAGGATCGGGTGGCGAAGTTCGCGACCCGGATACCGGCACCGCTTGGGTACTGGATTCAAGTCGCGATGCGCCATCGACGCACCGATTCACACTCGGCAGACTCGCACCCACCGAAACCAAAAAACTGATGATTGCCTGTCCTGGAACGGGAGAGAGTCCGATAAAGAGATCCCCTCCTCCGTGACCGATCCAGCAATCGAGACCATTACTCTCACGAGTGAGTCTGGAGACCCCGAGATAGTATTCCACTCGCGCAGCGCCACTATGAAACGGTGCCGGCAAAGGAAATTCCCGTTCGAGAATCCCAAGCAGGTACTGACCCGCTTCATCCGACCTCCGAATCGGAAGAATGTACTCCCCCGAAAGCCGTGACGGATATTCCGCGAAGAAACTCGCCGGCAATCGCATGATGTCCCTTTCGGGACGTTCATGGAGTACGCCGTCGAGCCCGATCACGAATCCCCCATTCGCTCCGAGCACATACACCGGTTTCCCGAGATGCGCTTTGGCCAAAAAGGCTGGAAACAAAATGAGGAATTTCCCCGTGGTCTTGCGCCACACGGCATCGTACAGTTGCTCAGGCTTCCCATCGCTCCCATACACCGCCGCCCGGAATACCACTCGTTCCAAACGAGCTGGCACCGTCTTCACGGAACGGAAATCCGTACAACGCTCTTGCTGGAATTTGCACTCCAGCTCGAGGCGTACGCCCTCTCCCGTTTTCCGAAGAGACCTGAGAACCGCTTGCGGATAGACCCGCCGCGCATCTCTGATCTCCTCCTGCAACAGGGCAGGTACCTTTGGCAACTTGACCTCGACGAGATCATACCCGGAAACCTGGGCCGGATTACTAACCAGCCACTGGCTCGCTGCCGGATCCTGCTTGATCTGAGTCGGAGCATCCGCTTCCGCGAGTGCCACTCTGGCATCATGGGCCGGATCGAATCCGGCACTCTGACGCATCGAGGCGCAGCCACCCAGAAGGGCGGCTGACACCAGGAACAACCATACTACCGACCTGTTCATCGCTGTCCTCCTGACATATTGTTGAACCGAATTTTCAATGGACTCAGAAGAAATTTTCTTCTGAGGAAATGAGGCGTCCATCACATCTCATTTCCCAAGAAGAAAATCCTGGGGGATACTTTTGATCTTACGGTTATGGCCGAAGATCGAGAGGCATGTTTTCCAGAACGAAACGTGGATCAAGGTGTTGCATATGACGGAGCAAAACAAGGACACCTGCAAGGAGTATTCCGGAAAGGAAACCACCACCGACAGCCAGAAGTATCTTTTTCATGGTCGGAGTCGCCTCAATAATCGGACCCGACAAGACCCTGATCTCGACGCTCTTTTCATCACCGGAACGAAAAAGGGAATTCTTCTCGATCAAGACTTCGGAAATCGCGTTCATTACCCGGGATGCGTCGCGATCATTGTCGCTCTTGACCGTGACACTCAAGACACCGAGCTCCAGATTCTTCTGTACTTCCACCATCTTCCGCCATTCATCAATCCGCTCTTTCTTGTTGGCCGGAAGAAACTGCCCGTTTATTTTTCCGGTCTCCACGACCGCATCGATAAAGCGCTCGCTGTAAATCGCCTCACTCAATACCTTACTCAAGTATTCCGATGACTTGAAAAGCGAATAGAAATCCTGTCCCTGGGTATTGGACTGGACGACCAGGAAATCCATGCCGGACTGAAAGCGTGCGCTCAGCAGCATGATACTCGCGAATGCGACCGCCGCACACAACACGCCGCCGAGAAAGAGGATGCCCATTTTATGCCGAAGGAGAGTAAAAAATGATGAAAAGCTCATAAATTGAAGAGATAAATTCGATACGCCGGATTAACTGAATATATTAGCAAAAAATACTAAAAATGTCAATAGGCAGGGAGCCCGAGGAAATGGCCGAGATAAGCGGTTTATCTACGTAAAAATACCTGAATAGAGAAAATGACGCCGAAAAACAAAAAGGACGCATCTCCGATGGAGCGCGTCCCCCATAATCAAACATGTCTTTTTCGGGAAAAACCGATGAGATCGGACCTTTCTCTCGCGCACTTCCGTGTCGGCGGAGAAAATTTTTATCCTTCTCGTCTCGAGGTGTTTTCCTACGTCAAATTCGTGTCAGGTGCGGTCTGATGACCGCTGAAGCGAAAGTACCAGCATCTCGAAGCTCGCTGCCCGTTCCAGCTCACAGGCCGGAGAACGTTCGTTTCCTGAATGGTCACAGAACTGTTGACGGGCTTTCTCTGCAAGATACAGCCGGTCCGCCTGAGGCAACCGATTACGTATTTCCGTCTGCGCGATCCGTTCGGAAGGCACTGCCGGCAAATCGACTGCTGCCAGAGTCATGGATTCGACCACCGCTACCGGCAGGAGAATCACCGCATCGGCCATCAATGCGCAATCCGCTTTCCTGATGCTACCGAACTGCCGATTGATATCGCAGGTGTGTTTCCATCCTGCCGGGTCGAGCCGAGAAAGCGTCTCGCCTGATTTGACGACATATGGCCTATAAGCCGCCTTGGGTTTCGGTGAAGGATTGATGGTGTCGGCCCGTATCAACAGAGGTCGAACCGGCTGAGAGACCGACGTTTCTCTCTGCTGAGGAATCCGAGAAACTTGCGACCCACCGTCAATGCTGCCTTGCTGTTGCACTCGGATCGTCGGCCCGGATTGAACCCGCACGGGAGCGTCGGACGAATACCCGGCCTTATTCATGACCGCGAGAGTCACCGTCACGCCGGCCAAAAAAATTGCCAAAACCAGGCACAGCGCGAAGGAAAGATCATAGAACCGCCATTGTTTCCGGAGAGATGCGCCCATGGAGCCAACTCCTTTCTTGAAAAGACCGGATTTGAATCCAGCCAGGGTATCAAGATGACTGACTCACATGAGGCAGCCTGGTGTCCAAAATCACTACTGCCTCAACGAAACGCTCCCAAGCGTCAAAAAAAATATCATGATGTTAAAGTGCTTCACCGACTGCCACCAGTCGCTTCCGTATCCGCTCCGTGGTCAAGTCGAAAAAGCACTGTACCATGGTTATCCGTATTCGGCAAGAGCTTGTTTGCGGGAAGACCCCGAACAAGACAGATGGAATCTCATGAAAAAGACCCTGTTGCGCATATGCGTTGACAGGGTCTCCTGAAGAATTTCTTTAGTAGCTATTCGCCGTCTCGAAACTGAGAGCATCTGCGGAAGCCCGAACCATCCGATACCACGCCTGGAGCGATCGATCGTGAAATGTCAGGATGAGTATCCGGGTGCTTTTCGGAATAGCGAGGATCTGGAAGCGCATCTGCTGTGTGACTCGGCTGTCCACTTCCTGCCTGTAAGGAGGCAGGAAGACGGAACAAGCGAAGTCCTCTTCCGAAGGGATTCTGCGTGCACAAGACCGATTGACACTCGCTATCACCCGATCGGATCCCTCGAAAGAAACGGTGAGCCTTAGCACCTTCGTATTCACTCCTCCAGGTGGAATATATCCATCGAAGAGAAGTATATGATAATGCTGAAGTATGGCAGGATGAGGTATGCTGATCTGAATCAGAGTCCCCTTTCTTGGCCCGCCAATGACCTGACGCTGTCTTTCAGGCTGACACAATGTCAAGAGATGACTCCCATTCTCCTCGCCAAGACAAAGAACAGCTGTAAGCGTCCGTGCTTGATCACCGAAAAACAGTGTCCAGACAACCGGTATCGATGCATCTTTCATGATGATCCCCCTCTCTGAAGCCTTGTTAAAGAAAAAAATAATATATCATTGAAATATACTCCTGTCAATACGCAGTCGGTATGAACACAGTCTTGAAAGACAAGGTATTGCAAATTGAAATCAGGAAACTCTTCGTAGGAATGCCAGAAAACGTGCTTTGTTCTTAATAAGACTGAGGCTCTGAGACGAAGTTTTCCTCTATGTCTACACAATCATCGAAAACTGATTTAAAGCTTCCAAATCAGTTTTCTTGAAGGCTAAATCTAATTTCTTGGAATCCTCTAAATTAAACCATCGAAGTTCCTTGATGGTTTTGAGTCCTTTGATTTCTGGTTCCCCATCTAGTTCACCTTCAAAGTAAAATCGAAGAATAGGCTCGGAAGTTGCGATGTATTTCACCAAGAAGAGCTTAGGATCGACGATATTTACACCGAAATCGTTTTGTACCTCCAAAAAAACTGCTTTGCTGGGATCTAGTTCTGTTTCAAGCGCACCCGTGCCACCAGGAAGTGACCATTTATCAATCTCAGGCTCGCGCTTTCTTTTCGTGAGCAAAATCTCACCACCGTTTTTCCGATGAATGATCGAGATAAGGACTACCTTATAGAACATAATTTTTCGTAGCTGAGGCTATGGGACGAAGTGGAAATTTATTTTGACAAAAAATCAAAATAGTCAATCATTATCTCTTTCATAATTGGAGAAGCCTTTATATCTGGTATACTTGTCTTTCTTGTGAGAATCTTGTATCCCTGTCCTTCATACACAGTGATCCCTTCGGGGTTGATGTCATTAAGTATAAAGATATGGCAGGTCACTGTTTGCCCATATTTTTCAAGCGTTTGGTAGTATGTTTTGAACGGTATTAGTTTATTTTGATCAATCTCAATATCAAGCTCTTCTTTTAGTTCCCTCTGTACTGCTTCTCCAAGCATTTCCGTACCCTCTACATTTCCACCAAATACACCTAAACTATCAGGCCACGCAATTCCCTTTTTATTATCTCTGTGTTGAACAATCAGATCCTTTCCCTCTGTTAACAAAAGTACGCCTACATAATCTTTCGGACAACGATCTGTGATGTTCATAAAATTGCTGGGATTACGAGACACAGTTGTAAACCGCTACTACCCCACTATCTTAGCAAAATGGCTTGAAAGCTGGAATGGGCTGGATGAGTGAGGCTTTGTGACGAAGTTAGGGCTTTTTTCGGCATATCAAAAGACTCTTTAAAAAACGAAACGGCCAGCTGGGTAGCGGGCCGTTGGTGCTTCATTGAAGCATGGAGTGCTCTTACTTGCCGATCGTCCGGCGGTAGGCGAAAAAGGCGTGGATGAAGGCGGAAATCACCTTGATTCTCGTCTTACGGCCGCGCACCTTGTCGAAGTGGCTGTCGATCATGGATACCGGCTGTTCGGCGATGACTTTGGTGATCGCATCGAGACTGTCGCGTGCTTCCTCGATTGATCTGAGGACAT
>JAYRFE010000022.1:0-3601 GCA_041908545.1 Candidatus Moraniibacteriota bacterium | reverse complement strand
GTAGCGGTTTCAGTGGCTGCGGATGAGGTTGAGAAGCTCGTCGCGTTTGGTGGTCATCTGTTCAGGTGTGGCTGCTTCGAGATTGAGGCGGAGAAGCGGCTCGGTATTGGATGGGCGGACGTTGAACCACCAGTCCGGATAGTCGACTTTGAGGCCGTCGAGCTCATGTTGCTTCCCATCGGCGTAGTGCGCCCGGAGTTTGGCGAGTATCGCGTCTTTATCCGTGACCTCGCTATTTATCTCTCCGGAATGGCAGTAGCGCTTGGTTTCCGCGACGAGGGCGGAGATAGGTTGTCCGGTTTCGGCCATGAGGTTGAGGAGAAGGAGAGCGGGCAGTGTTCCTGCCTCGGCGAGGGAATTTTCCTCGAAGTAGTAATGGCCGGAAAGCTCACCGGCGAAGATGGCCCCGGTCTCACGCATCTGTTGCTTGATGAAGGCGTGTCCGACCCGGCATTCGAGTGCCTGTCCCCCGTTCTCTTCGATGAACTCCCTGACGGAACGCGAAGAGCGGAGGTCGTAGAGAATCATGCTTCCCGGTTTCTTTTTGAGGACTTCCTTGGCGAGGAGAGCGGTGACCAGATCCATCGGGATTATTTGACCGGTCTCATCGACGAAGCCGATACGGTCGGCGTCTCCGTCATAGGCGATACCGAGATCGGCTTTTTTCGTGAGAACGCGTGCTCGCAGCTCATCGAGCGTTTCCGTTTTGAGCGGATTGGCTTCGTGTGCCGAGAAGGGATGCGCCAGGTCATCATAGAGGTGTGTCACGGTGAGGTTCTCAGAAAGCTGTCCATAGATAGGCAGTTCGAGGACCCCCATCGCGTTGGCGGTATCGATGACGAGCGAAAAACGATGATCATTGAGCTCGGCGAAGGAAGCAAAGAAACCGTAGTAGGCCGGTTTGATATCTTCGGGAATGAGGGACCCGGTTTTTTCCGAGGTTTTGAATTCTCTCTTGAGGACGATATCGCGTATCGCTGAGAGGCCGGAAGTTTCTCCGACCGGGAGGGCCCCGCGCAGGCAGATCTTCATCCCGTTGTATTCCGGAGGGTTATGCGAAGCGGTGATGGAGACGGCAGCGTCGATATCGAGCCGGCCGGCAGCGAAATAGACCATCGGGGTGGTGATGACGCCGAGGTCGAGGATATCGGCTCCGGCCTCCATCGCCCCGCGGGTGAAGCTTTCGAAGAGTACGGGTGAGGATGCCCGGGCGTCGCGTCCGACCGCCAGGCGCTGGCAGCCGAGAAAGTCGACCGTAGCCCGTCCGATAGCGTAGGCATCGTGTTCATCGAAATCCGTTCCGTAAATGCCCCGGATATCGTAGGCCTTGAATATCTTCGCGTTCATAAGGGATGGGATTAAAAGATGTCCGCATTATATCACGGTTCGGCTGAGGGAGGGATAATCATAATATTGACTTATTTTAATTCTTATGATAAAATATATAATTGACTCTGGAGGTGTCTATGGCAGAAGGGTGTGGACGCAATCGCGTTCTACGAGTTCATTTTCACGCATCATAGGAGAAGAATGATGATCAATTATCGTTCGGCGCTTGGTTGGTACGGCCTGATTCTTTTTGCAATCATCGTAGTCGGGTTCTATCGGTGGGTGCGGGGCAAATCTTCGCAAAAGTGTGACGGTCTGATGGAAAATGATGATGCTTCTCGGTGGCGGGCTTTTGGTTCCGGCTCGTCTGCACAGGAGATTTCCGGAGAGAGCATCAGTGCGCGAGTGAGATCTCTCTGTTCCGGCTACGATCCGGATGCATCGATCGCCGCCGCTCTTTCGGGGGTGATCGCCAAGTACTCGGACGTCATTTTTTTGTGGGATCCGGTTTCGGTCCTGTATCGTTCAGAGCAGGGTGAATATGTGTCTGTCCCCGAGGATAGTCCGTGCCTGGCTGTGGGGGAGACATTCTTACTGGAACTTTCTCCCATTCGAACCGGGTATGACGGGCTTCAGTACTCCGAAATCGAAGATTCGGGCGCACTTAATCGGCCGATAAGGCATCGTCTCGTGGTTTCCCATGCATCAGCGCCTTTTTTCGATCAGGAAGACGGGAATCGATACCAGTTCGTCGTGTTGGTTCCGGCGACGGACAGTAGGGAAGCGAGCTATTCGCCGATTCTTTCTATGGCCGATGTTTCTTCTCATCCGAACGAGCATTGATCGGTCGGATATCCAAGAAATCCCCGGAGCGATATGCTTCCGGGGAATTTTTTTTATGCGCGTTCTTATTTTTGATAGATGGAAAAGGTGTTCTGCGGTGAATCGGTCGGCCAGGCGGTTATTTCTCGTTTGGCGTGGATTCCGGTCCCGTCGGATGTCCGCGAGGGATATTCCGGCCGGATGGTTCGACTTGTGCCTTTCGGGACATCGATTCTTTTCGTTTCAAGGGTATCGGATCCGTCTCTGACGGTATAGGTGAAACTTTCCGTTTTGGTGTGGTTCGTGATGATGAATCGGAGGTCTTCCGAAACGGGAAGGGTGGCGAAGGAAAGGGTCCACCAGTTTTTCTGATAGTCGGGGTCGAGTTCCCGGTCATTCTTCATGAAGAGGTAGGCGACCGCGAAGAAGACGAGCCCGGCCATGAGACAGGAGGAGAAGTGTCGTCTGATGAAGAGGTCAGCGGGCATAGATGTGAATCTTATCTGAGGAGTAAACGCGTGAAAAATCGGGTGATTTTTCGAATTGCGGGGCATCGAATCGCGGATTGATGAAGACGTAGTTGACACCGATCCCCTGAAAACAGTCTTTCGCGCGTGGCGTGTTCGGGATGGCGATCATGTCGAGGGTGCAGCGTTCGTGTCCGCTGTTTTCGTATCGGTTGAAGTATCCCCGGGAAAGCGGGAAGAAATAGTCGCGCATGAAAAAGTGCTTGATCCAGGAATCGGCGACGATATAATTATGATCCTTGAGGACGATATCGTTCGAGGAGATCGTCTGAGAGAGAAATTCGGCGGCTGAGAAAGTCTCAAGCATCGCTTCGGATTTCGGAGCAGCAAGTAGAGTCTGTCCGTTGTCGGCGAATCCGGAGGAAAGCGTGTATCCGAAGACAGTGGCCAGAAGCAGTATGGAGAGAATCGAGCCTCGGTAGCTTCGAAGCATACCGATAAGCCAGGCGAGTCCGATGGCCCCGACTATTCCGATCGGGAAGGACAGGTAGGTTCCGATGCGGTTGGAGGGGATATTGAGGAATACCCAGTCGGGTCGGAATGTCATGATGAAAAGGGTAAGGGTCCAGGCGAGTATCAGACTTATCGGAAAAGAACGACGGAAAGAAATGAAAAGCAGGATGAGACCGATGATACCGAATGCGAAACGGGCTTCCCCGGATGTTTCGGTGATCTGGTCGAAGGTGAGGCCGATCCGAGTGAGTTTGGTCGGAGTTCCGATGGCCGTTCCGACGGCGCGGGTCTCGATATAGGTCGGCATCGTGACCAGGAAGAAAAAGAGGCCTGCGAGCAGGAGCAGGATGAGCGGGGTCGGACGGAAGAGTATGGCGGTGATACGGGAAAGAAAAGTTTTGAGATGACCAGCGAAGCTGATAAGGGAAAAAATACCGGTCCCCGCGAGGATGAAGAGGAGTATGAGTGTC
>JAYRFE010000021.1:0-2570 GCA_041908545.1 Candidatus Moraniibacteriota bacterium | reverse complement strand
TGTTCTCACTTCTCAAGCACCTTCTCTGGCTTATCCATATCGGAGCGATAATCTATTTCGTGATGACGTATTTCGGTTACGATATCAATTGGCACTATTTTGACACGCAGAAAAAGGCCTGCGAGGACCGCCTCACCGAATGTCGACGCGATCTCATCAGGACCGGCATCGAAGGCGCCAAAGAGAGATGCGATTGGAAATGTGCGGATATGAGTCCGAAGCTCCTCATACACAGGAAGGAGGCCGCACTCTCCGATGAGAAACAGCCTTCGACCGAAACACCGGAACCGGCAAAAAATCCAGAAAATGGTACAATGGGGGAGAAAGAAATGCCCTAATCCTAACATCATGCTATGCGTCTCATCGTCAATATTCCCGCCTACAACGAAGAAGAGAAAATTCAGGAAACCATCAAACGTATCCCACGCCATTTCAAAGGTGTCAGCGAAGTGCTCATCCAGGTAGTCGATGATGGTTCTTCCGACCGGACCGCACAGGTCGCACAGGAGGCCGGGGCCGATTTCGTGCTCCTCCACGGTATCAATCGGCGCCTTGGCGTCATGTTTGCCACTGCGAGCGAGAACGCTCTGAAGGAAGGTGCCGATATCATGGTCAATATCGACGCGGACGGGCAATTCGATCCGAATGAGATACCGAAGCTTCTGCATCCGATTCTTACCAATCAGGCCGATATGGTGATCGGTGATCGTTTCTCCCAATCAACCGCTAAAAATATCCCCTGGATCAAAGATTTCTTCAATCGTCTCGGCGCCTCGCTCGTCGGCTCCTTCCTCAATATCAGGACCGATGATCTCACCTGCGGTTTCCGGGCGCACAGCCGTGAAACGCTGCTCCGCCTCAATAATCCATCCGGTTTCACCTATACCCAAGAAACCATCATCGATGCCATCGGGAAGAATCTCCGTGTCGTCTGGGTTCCGGTACAGGTGACCTATTTCGCCGATCGGAAATCGAAGATAGTCAAAAGCGTCTACAGTTTCGTAAACAACAGCGCGCGCATCATCCTCAAGGCCGTACGCGATGTCCGACCTCTCAAGTTCTTCGGTATTCCGGGCCTGATCCTGATAGCAGTCTCCATCGGACTCTTCGTGGCCTTCCTTACCAATTACTTCCAGGACTTCAAGATCACCCCCTATCGGAATTATCTCCTCTCATCGCTTGCCACTTTCGTCATCGGGCTTCAATTCTTCGTCTTCGCGCTTATCGCCGATATGATCAAGACGAATCGTCGACTGACGGAAGATATGATCTATCTCTTTAAAAAAGAGAAATACGGACGATAAATACTCTCGGGGAAACAGCTATCACCCTATGAACATACTCTTCATATCAAGGGCTTTTCCGCCCATTACCGGCGGCATCGAAAATCAGAATGCCGCTCTCGCGGAGTGGCTTCCGAAATTCGCCAAGACAAAATTCATCATCAATCGTCATGGGAAGACCGCGCTTCCCTGGTTTCTCCCCTTCGCTCTTCTCAAAGCATGCTTCCTCATGTTCCGTTCGGATGTTCTTATTCTCGGCGATGGAGTACTCGCGATCATCGGAGCGATCATCAAAATCCTCTTTCCGCGAAAAAAAGTCGTGACCGTTCTCCATGGTCTCGACATCACCTACCCGCTTCCTCTCTATCAACGTCTTTGGATACGTGGTTTTCTCAAACTGCTCGACGGGTACTTCTGTGTCAGCAATCACACCAGGACTCAGGCCATACGACATGGCGTGAATTCCCATAAATGCTTCGTCATCCCGAATGGTGTCGAAACCGAACGCTTCACCAGCAAACGCGACCGAAACAGACTCGAAACCATACTCGGCCGTTCATTAGAAGGAAAAATCGTACTCCTCACCCTCGGCCGACTCGCCAAACGAAAAGGCGTTGCCTGGTTCATACGACAGGTGCTTCCCCGACTCAACGGGAACATCCTCTACGTCGTCGCCGGATCAGGTCCGGAAGAACTCGCTATTCGGGAAGCATCCAGAGAAGCCAATCTCGACGCGCGCGTGATACTACTCGGACGCGTCTCTCAAAATGATGTCCTGACTCTCCTGAATTCATCGGATATCTTCGTACAACCGAATATCCACGTTTCCGGAGATATGGAAGGATTCGGTATCGCGGTCATCGAAGCCGGGTCCGCCGGCCTCCCGGTCGTCGCATCGGACCTCGAAGGGCTGAGAGATGCCATCAAACAGGGAGAGAATGGTTTCCTCGTCAAACCGGAACAAGCGGATGGCTTCATCCGTACCATCAATGAACTCGCCGAAAATAATACCGAGCGTCAGAACTTCGGAGATAAGGCCGCTCGCTTCGTCGAAAATACCTTCCACTGGAATATGGTCGTGAAAAGATACATCAAAACGCTGACAAAAATACTCGAACGATAACCCTTCTCCCGAGAAAGACACCGTATGATTCCTCTCGCCCAAACCCTCCTCTTCCTTGGCGCACTCTCTCTTTTCTTGGGGGCCGGATTCGTCGTGTTTCGCCTTTTTTTCACTTCCCACCGGTCCACCTTCTTCGTCGAAACCCTCATCCTCTCCTTCGTTCT
>JAYRFE010000020.1:0-4237 GCA_041908545.1 Candidatus Moraniibacteriota bacterium | reverse complement strand
TGCTCCGAGCGAAAGGGAAAACCAGATAAATACCGAAACGGACACTCCGGAAAGCGCGAAAAAGATGAGTGCCTTTTTGAAGTGATTGGTAGTTTCCATCAGGATTTAGCATAGAATAGGATTTGTTTTTATTCAAGTGGAATCTGGAAGTTTCGACGTATTGTCAAAGTATCCCGTGGGACGTAGAATGAAGAAAAGGCAATATCGGCGTCGTCAGCAGTGTCCGGGGTCGTAAAATAAAAAAAGAATAGCGATGGATTTGTTTCTTTTTGTCCGGTGGTATTATCGGGAGGGTATCCGGAATGGTCTCACGAATGTCTGGAACCTGCTCCATTTGGTACTGTTCCGTTTCAATACTCTCGAGTTGACGAGGACGTTGTTCTTCCCGTGGAAGCAAGATATCGAGTATCGGAATTGGCGCGGTTTTCATCCGATCAAGGAGTTTTTTCGATTGCTTGAGAACATGCTTTCCCGGTTCCTCGGTTTGTGCGTAAGATTGCCCGTGGTGATTTTCGGCATCGCCGTGTTTTTTTTGTCATTGGCCGTGATAATGGGGTTGTATATCCTCTTTCTTATCGCACCGGTCTTGCCGGTCGCCGGCGCTTTGGTGTATTGGTTGTCAGGCGGAAACTTTCTCTATACGCAGTGGATGTATTCGGCGAGCGGGGTCGGGGTTCTCTTCGCTGGAATCTGTTTCCTTTTACGGGCTCCTGAGATGGTGTCTTTGCAGGAAATGGATTTTCTGACATTGCAGAAGACATCTTGGTTCGAACGGGTTCTTTCACGTCTCGAAATGGATATGGGTGATATTCCGAAAGATGCGTTGGAAAACAGGTCCGCATTTCTCACCCTGTTGAAGATGAGGAACATCGACGAGGAGATGCTGACGTACGCTCTCGATATCGAACAAAAGTCATTCGTGGAGAAGGCCCGCTCATGGAGATTCTGGCTTCCGGAGAATTTCTCGAAACACATTCCCATGGGAAAGGACTGGCGGTTCGGTTATACTCCGCGTCTTGATCGGTACAGTCTCGATCTGTCGTCCGTCGATCGGACCGAATATGACAAGATGGACCTCGTCGGCCGTCAGGCTGAATTCCGCGTGGCGGCGGTGGTCTTGGAACGTCCACAACAGAACAATATTTTCCTGGTCGGTGAGCCGGGCGTGGGTAAGAAACTGTTTGTCCACTATCTCGCCAAGAAGATTCGTTCCCGCTCATTTCCTCATGGCAGTCCCCTGAATTCTCTCCGGGTTCTCTTGTTCAATCTAGGGGAGGCGGTGGGCGAGATCATCGCGAAGGGAGGGAATCCCGAAAGTGAAATCCGTGGTTTCTTCGAAGAGGCGATGAAGGCGGGAAATATCCTGTTGATCATCGAGGATGTGGATCTTTTCCTCGGTATGGACCCGAAACAACCGAATATCGCGCATCTGCTTGAAGAATTTCTCGAGATGCCTACTTTCCGATTCATCGGTCTGGCGGTGGCGGCCCGCTATCATGCTCTGGCGAAAAAGGATGAGCAGATACTGAAGTATTTCGAAACGATCTATCTTCGTCAACCGAACGCCGTTGAAAGTGAGGAAATCCTGCTGCAGTTCTTTTCCGTATCGGAGAGGAAGCAGGTCGTGCTTACGATCAAGGCTATGCGGGCACTTATCGCGTCGGCTCGGCGGTATAATTGGGAGATGCCGTATCCCGAGCGAGTCCTGGATCTGGCTCAGCAGGTCATGATCTATTTTCGCAATCAGCCGAGGCGTTTCCTGAACGAGCAGGTTGTGAACGAGTATGTGGGCATGAAGACGGGTGCTCAGGTCGGGGAGATCACCCAAAGTGAACAGCAGAAACTTTTGAATTTGGAGACGGAGCTGCATGCCCGGATCGTCGGTCAGGATGAGGCAATCAATCAGGTCTCCCAGGTGCTTCGTCGGGCCCGAGCCGGATTTCATGATGCAAAAAAACCGCTTGGGAGTTTTCTCTTTCTCGGGCCGACCGGAGTCGGAAAGACCGAGACGGTCAAGGCTTTGGCTGAGTCGATTTTCAATGATGAGGAGAAGATGTTCCGTCTGGACATGAGTGAGTTTCAGACGGCGGGCAGCGTCGATCGTCTTCTCGGTTCTCAGGAGGACGGATCGTCCGGTATCCTGACAAAGGCGATGAAGGAACGTCCGTACTGTATCTTTCTCCTCGATGAGGTCGAAAAAGCGTATCCGAAAATTCTGGATATCTTTCTTCAGGTTCTTGATGAAGGATCGATTACGGATGCTTTCGGTGAGAAAATCAATTTTCGGAACGCCATCATCATCGCGACTTCGAATGCCGGCTCCGTATTGATCAAAGACTTGTCTCAGCAGAATGTGCCGCTCAACGTACTCCGCAAGCAGGTTATAGATGGGATAGTCCGTGATGGGACTTTCCGGATAGAGTTCCTGAATCGTTTCGATAATCTGATCTTTTTTGAGGCGCTTTCGATCACACAGCTGATACGTATCGCGGATTTGAAGCTGAGGAAATTCGTCGAGCAGGTCAAGCAGCAAAAGAATATCACATTGATCATCGAGCCGGGTGTCGCTGAGCGCATCGTCGAACTCGGGTACGAGCCCGATTTCGGCGCCCGTTCCGTCAACCGATTCATCACGGATCACGTCGAAGATATCATCGTACGCAAGATCATCATCGGCGGTCCCGGTCAATCGGGAGGGACGCTGACGATCGCCCCTCGGGATATCATGAGTATATAGTTTCATCTCGATTTTTTTGGCCCATTTCGCGTCACGGTGCGATCGAAACGAAAATTGCGCTACGAATGTTGCCAATGGACAGGAGAAAACCGTCGATGATACCGAAGATACATTATGGATCTTCCGCGGGTTTGTGTCCGGGTTTTTTCACGAATAAAAAGTCGAGAAGTTCAACAGGTGGCCTCGGTCATTCAGACGAGTCGCTGTTTGGAACGAGTAATGCCCAGGTCGTTTCTTGGGTGCTCCTCCGGTCGACAAGAAAGATGATGTTTTTTTAGGAATTGTTCTTTAAGTAAGCCTTAACTTTTTACGTAGAAATTGACGGCATAAGGATAATCTGATAAAAACAAGACGACTGGAAATTACCAGGAGTTCTTTAAAAGGAGAGGTTATGGATGATATCGATTCGGTACTCTATAATGCTGGGCGAGTACGGAGGTTTCTTGATGCTCATGCGAGTTTTCAACCAGTGGCGAAGTTGTTTGCGAAAGCACGCGGGATAAGTACGGCAGGAAGACACTCTCTTCTTCCGAAGCAAGTCGTTCCGACCACTTTTCTTGGTTTTGTTACCGGGTATGAAATTGTTCCGGTAGGAAGCAATCAAGAAGCTCTGGAGAGGTTATATGAGAGGATCGATCGATACATGCCGACGGAGGAGATGTCAAGAACGATCGACGGAATCATTTCTTCTTGCGATGACTTGAAGAGATCCGGGCTGAGGTCAGATGATTCAAGAAGGATATTGGAGAGATTCTCTCAAATGCTTGTCAGAATTGAAAAGGCCTTGCGCGAGCAGATAGATGCCCGGAACGAGGAGATCGGAAGGAATTGTTGGCCGTTGCCAGTTCGCAAAAACGGAAGAAAGAGGAGGTATTGATTCATGGATTCTCTCGCACGCGTTTTTGTTCCTCAGTGGCGTGAATGGGATGCTCGTGATCCGGATGGGACTGTTCCGCACGGTGATACATTCTCCGTATTTCGGGATAAAATAACCGAACGGCGTCTTGGTATCCATTACGGTAAACTTTTTCCAAAAGGTTACCACGTGAAGCCGAACGGTCAGATTGATGTCGTCATCCCGGGAAAGAATAATGATCCCATATTTACGCAGTGGGTATCATGTCATACGCTTATGGCCTATGTCTCGTATTGTATCAGGAAGGGTTTGCCGCCTCCGCCCGTGGAGTGGCGAGGCAGAATACCTCATTGGATCAAGGCCATGTTCGTATTCCATGGTAACCGGAGTATACCACCTGATTATCTCTCCGACCCCGATTTCGACTACTTTGGTACGAAGTACGTTGAAGAAACACGGATCTTTGATGGAGAGGGAACGAGTATGATACTCAGAAAGTGATTTTGCTTGGCTCGAAGGCTAAGGGAGAACGAAGTTCCCTTGGCCTTTTTTCTTTTGTTTTCCTTTTGGAAATAGATTAGTATTAGAGAATACCCGTATGCTTGAAACACCCGGAAAAAAACTCAATATTTTAGTGGTGGCCC
>JAYRFE010000019.1:0-5008 GCA_041908545.1 Candidatus Moraniibacteriota bacterium | reverse complement strand
CATATACTGGCTGCAGCTCGGATGAAAACGACAGATCCGCCCGCCGGTAAAAAAACCGAGTAAACCGCGCTCGCTCGACACGAAACGCTGATAAAACCGTATCAGAGCAACCAGGAAAGCTTTCAGCATACCGAAACACTCTACGATATTTCCCTTCCGCTGTCAAAATGATTCTGATATACTTCGGAATGGAGCGGATTATCGTCCGTTTCGAAATAAAAAAACAAAAGACTCTCCGGATATCTTCTATGCACCAAGTGAAATTCCATCAGGTCACCTGGATTGATTTCGACGACCCTCACAACGAAGATATCACCTATCTTCAGGAGAATTTCTCCATCCATCCCCTCGCCATCGAGGAATTCGTCACGCCGACCTATCAGCCGAAAGTCGTCCAGTACGACGGATGTCTTTTCCTTTCCATCCACATACCCCTCTTCGATACAGATCACCGGACGACTTTCCCGGGCGAACTCGATATCATCCTCACTGACGGATACCTCATTACCAGCCACAAACACGACATCTATCCGCTCACGAAATTCTTTTCCGAACTCGCGAAGAACGAGGGCCGTCGCCGACTCTACATGAGCCAGACTCCGACACATCTCCTCTATGCCGTGCTCGACATCCTCTTCAATTCCTGCTTCCCGAAGCTCAATCATATCGCCGAGCGTCTCGATTTCGTCGAATCCCAAGTCTTCGCGGAAAAAGAGAAGGAAATGGTACTCGAAATTTCCGTCCTCAAACGAGACATTCTCAATTTCCGACGGACACTGAAACCGCAACGCTCCATACTCGAATCACTCCTCGCGAAGGATCATCCGCACGTCGCCGACGATCTCAAGCCGTATTTCCAGGATCTCATCGGCACCAATATCCGCATCTGGAACATTCTTGAAAGCAACAAAGAAACCATCGAAGCGCTCGAAGCCACCAATAATTCCCTCCTCTCGAGCAAGCTCGACCTCACGATGAAGGTTCTGACCATCTTTTCCGCCGTCCTCCTCCCGATGTCGGTCTATACCAACATGCTCGCGATGACGGCCGCCATCCCCTTCGGCAACAGTCCGAACGCTTTCTGGATTCACACCGTTTTCATGCTGGTCATCGCGGCCGTAACCGTGGTCGTCTTCAAGTGGAAACGCTGGTTCTGAAATATGCCTTCCGAAGCAAGAGTCCGAAAAAATGGGCAGACGCCCATTTTTTTGCTAACATCTGTTTGGATGGAACTCTCAGGATATCTCCGCTAACCTTTTCTTATGCGCTTCTACAACACCCTTACCCGATCCAAGGAAGAATTCGTCCCCCGAGAAAAGGGCAAGGTCGGCATGTATACCTGCGGCCTCACCGTATACGACTATCCTCATATCGGCAATCTTCGCGCTTTCGTCTTTCCTGATACGCTCCGTCGCGTATTGCTCCATGCCGGCTACGAAGTACGCCATATCAAGAACATCACCGATGTCGGACACATGACGGCCGACGATGTGGCTCAGGGTGACAGCGGCGAAGACAAGATGACCAAGAAAGCGCTCGCGGAACACAAAACTCCCGAGGAAATCGCTCGATTCTACGAAGCCCATTTCTATCAGGATGAAACGGCGATGCAAATCTTGCCGGCCCAATTCTTCCCGCGCGCCACCGCCCATATCCCACAGATGATCCGAATCATCGAGGAACTCATCGCGAACGGACACGCCTATGTCGCGAATGGCAACGTCTTCTTCGATGTCACTTCTTTCGACCGCTACGGCGCTCTTTCAGGCAACACCCTCGACAAACTCAAGATCGGAGCCCGTCTCGAAGAACATCCGGACAAACGGAATCCCTGGGACTTCGCTCTCTGGCTCAAAGCACCGGAAGGACACCTCATGCACTGGCCATCACCCTGGAGCGAAGGCTATCCCGGCTGGCACATCGAATGCTCGGCCATGAGCCAGGAATATCTCGGTGATTCCTTCGATATCCACACCGGTGGCGAAGATAACATCTTCCCGCATCATGAAGCCGAAATCGCCCAGAGTGAATGCGCAACCGGCAAACCTTTCGTCCGCTACTGGCTTCATACGCGCCATATCCTCGTCGATGGAGTCAAGATGTCCAAGTCAAAAGGCAATTTCTATCGCCTCTCCGATATCGTCGAACACGGATTCTCCCCGACCGATCTTCGAGTCTGTTTTCTCGGAGCTCACTACCGAAGCCAGATGAATTTCACCTGGGACAGCCTCGAACAAGCCCGCAAGATCAAAGAATCGCTTCTCAAGACATTCACTCGCGTCGCGACGGCCTCCGTTTCCGATACCGGCCTCTCCGCCGCTCCCTGGCTCATGCGTCTCATCGAAGCCTGTGAGGATGATCTCAATACCCCCCTCGCGCTCACGATCGCCCAAGAACTTGCCCGCGAGACGAACGGTGCACTCGACCAGCACGGATCGATCAACCCCGATATCCGATCGGCTTTCGACACGATTTTTTTTCTCTTCGGTCTCAAACCCGAACAAAAAGAAGTCGTCCCCGATGAAATACGAAGAATGGCGGCGGACCGACAAAAAGCCCGTGCCAACAAAAACTTCGCGGAAGCCGATCGCCTACGCGACATCATACTCAAGGCCGGCTATGCCATCGAAGATACCCCGGACGGTCCTCAGGTCAGAAAAGAAAAATAAAAAAACCTGCCTTCCGATACATAGGAAGACAGGAATCAAAAAACCCACAATGTCCACGCCGATTTTCAGGCGTCCATCTTTGAAGAGACCGGTTCAGATTTTGAGTGACACCGCTACGCCGATCAGTTTCCTCTGTCCGCCGTGGGTCGCCGGGCTCTGCTGATGAAATCCGAGTGCGATATTTCCCTGTTCGGTACCGACATACACCTGCGGACCAAGAACAGGCGGAGAACCCTCAGGAAAAGGAAATATTGAGACCTGGGCAGACGTCCGAACCCATGCGTTTTCGAAAAGCCGCCGATTACGGACCACTGAAAACAGCAGTATCATCCAGACGATCAAGACCGCATCCGGAATCGATTCATCGTTTTCCGATTTTGGCATAAGCTGTTGCCGCTCCCATTTAAGCTCGCATGAACCCTCGACCGGTTCTGAACGGATAGCATGCCACCCGAATGGCGACAGGCTTCTCCGTGCGAATTCCTGCCCATATTTTTTCCCTTGATACCAAAGTTCGGCCAGATGATTCTCTTCGGGCCGATAGAAAAACTCGGGCCACTTCCGAAGCATATCCACGATCGAATATGCTTCCGGAGGACCCGGAAAAAGAAGAAAGCCTCCCTCTCTCAGCCGATGAAGTTCGTTCGTTCCCAGAGTCCACTCATCATTCAAAAAGGACGCTGGATACGAAAAACTCCCTAGATCATCCGGAGTGATGACATCTTCCCCGAGCATATTCTTCGCGACCTGCCGTGATGTCAGCAGCATTACCGCCCTCCTTTCTTCATTCAAAACAAACCATCCGTTCTCACGGCGGCACAATCGCCTAGGCCAAAGCTGTCATCAAGATAAGAATACCGTATACGCGGCACCTCTTCCGGGAAACCCAACAGAGAACATTCGAGATACGGCACGATCATGTGCTCCCGGAAGTGACCGGCACAAAAACAGGTCTTCCACCCGTAAATACGTTTACCTCGCCAGCCAGCCGGTATGTATGCCGGAAACTGAGCGAAGAACCAGAGGTCGGTGAGACTGGCGCAGTACCGGATACGATCCGTCGGTTTCACCACGAAACGAACCTGATCCGAAAGAAGATACCCGTAGATATCGCGACCGGTCGGAAGAGCGGATTCTCCCTGGTCAGGATGCAACCAGAGTCTCCGATACGCAAAGCCGGTCGAAGTCCGAGGCTCCAGATCCGGCGTCAGGAGATGGATCGGAAGAGCCCGAAATTCCATCCGGAGTCTCCCTAAAACTTCCACAGCCCGTGATTCCGGTGTGACCGATATTTCATCCATTCCGATGTCCTCAAAAAAAGTCGATTGATATGTTGCCAATTCCTTGGCGCTTTTTAAAATACTCATTATATAAAACACTATAAAACGATACTTGTCAATAAAGTCTATACGTTTTTCACCCGAGCGGGTATACTGTATGGGCTATGGCAAAAACTTCCACAGATCATCTCCGAGTCCCCCCGCAGAATATCGAGGCCGAAATGTCGGTCTTGGGATCCTTGATGCTCGACAAAGACGCCATCATCCAGGTGGCTGACATCGTGCGTATCGGGGACTTTTACAAGGACGACCACAACCGCATCTACGAGGCCATACTCAAACTCTATGAGGACAATGAGCCGATCGACGTCCTCTCGCTCGCCAACCGTCTCGAAGAAACTTCTCTCCTCGAAAAAGTCGGCGGGTCGAGTTATCTTGCCTCGCTCGTCAATACCGTCCCCTCGGCGACCAATGTCGTCCACTACGCCAAAGTCGTCCAGAAAAAAGCCCTCCTCCGACGTCTGATCGGTGCAGCAAGTGAAATCGTCGAGATGGGTTTCGACGAATCCGAGGATGTCCAGAAGGTTCTCGACGAGGCCGAACAGAAATTGTTCGCGGTCTCCCAGAAATACATCAAACAGGATTTCGTCCCGATCAAGTCCATTCTCGAATCCGCCTTCAACCGCATCGACGAACTCCACAAGAGTGACAATGCCTTCCGCGGCGTCCAGACGCACTTCCCCGATCTTGATGGCCTACTCGCCGGACTCCAGAAGTCCGATCTCCTCATCCTCGCCGCCCGTCCGAGTATCGGAAAAACCACCTTTGCACTCGATATCGCCCGTCAGGTCGGCATCTATTCCAAAGTCCCGGTCGGTATCTTCTCCCTCGAAATGGGATCCGATCAGCTCATCGACCGCATGCTTGCCGCTCAAGCCGGTGTCGATCTCTGGCGTCTCCGCACCGGGAAACTCTCAAGTGATGGTCCAGGCAATGATTTCGAACGTCTCTCCGACGCCATGGGCGTTCTCTCCGAAGCGCCGATCTTCATCGATGATT
>JAYRFE010000018.1:0-5655 GCA_041908545.1 Candidatus Moraniibacteriota bacterium | reverse complement strand
GGCGGCAATATCTCCTTCGAACTCACCGGCCCCCGAGCGGAAGTGCGCATCTTCGCCCTGTTTGAACTCGCTGGGGACACCCAAGTCGACAGCATCATTCACCAAGTCCATTTGGCGCCACAAACCGTTTCTTCTTTCACTGGACGAAGTATCCTTTCCGACCAGGCCATTTGTCATTGGAAAGGATCTCTCTCCATAGCCAAAAATGCATCCCAATCAAGCGGACACCAGGAAATGCGTCACCTGCTGCTCTCGTCAGACGTCAAAGCATCTTCTTTCCCTTCGCTCGAAATCGAAACTGATGATGTCCGCTGCGGCCATGCGGCCACCATGAGCGCACCCGATCCGGAGCAACTCTTCTTCCTTCGAAGCCGCGGCCTCTCCGAAGCTACTGCCATCGCGCTCATCGCCCAGGGCTTCAGCCAGGACCTCTTCGAAAAAATCCAAGCGCTCTGTGGATCAATACCGGATTCCCATATAAAAACAAAACTCCCAGAGGCTACCCTACGGTAACTCTGGGAGAAAACGCCACCCTAGTGGCGACTCCTTAAGCCGGCCCTGAATACCCATTGAGAGGAGCAAGAAAGACAAAACCCGTATTGTCTGGAAACTCAGAATGCGAAAAAGATAGCCTCTTACTGAGCCACCAGGCAGTGATTAGCGAGAGGTCAGGAGCATCTATCTCTCTTTCATCAGGGTCGTCGTCGATGCGTCGCCGCTGAAGCCACAAGACACCTTGCTGTTCATCCTCCCCATCGGGACATACAATGGGTTCGTGCATTACCACCACGCCTCGCAACCCCAGACACTCGAGCATCTCCGGAGATAGACACCCTGCAAGCAAGATTCCGGCTTCAATCGGAGGAGTCGTCCACCCGAACCGCGCTGCTTGCGCACGCACGACTGCCTCGGTGACCAGCTGGTCCTTAGATAAGGACCGTTCATCAATGATACGGAGCCGGTACTGTCTATCAACCGTCCGTTGTATCGCGGCTGCCTCAAACAACGGCCTGAGATACTCGTCCGATTCATAGTGGCCAAACCGATCCGGCATGTCAGATCCGGGATTCATCGAGTGGGACGATCCGTGCTGATCGATAAAAATCTCCATACCCGAACCATCAGGATGCAGCGGGTCCAAGATCGACCGAAAACGAAGTGCGAGATCCCCCGGATATCTTGCCCACGCACTGATGCCCGCAGGAGAAGTCTTCTCGATTACGGCCAGCAAAGAAACCAGTATATGCGTTAGATTACCTAGGTTCATATCTTTTCCTTCAAAGTACTTTTCCTCATGCACGCCAGGAAACAAAAGCGGTCACCACAACTCCTCGTTGGGAGCGAGACGACTCAGCACCTTAACAGATATCCGAAGCCTTGGCAATATTCGTATCATATGGTATACAGAGGGAGTATCAATGTGGACTTTTTTAGTCTATTTTCATTCGCATGCCATATAACAGCCATTTCAGACACTTTTTCCCCCTCTTCGACCGGCATCCGAGCCTGGTCTATTTGGACACGGGCGCGACCTGTCCCAAGCCGCAAGAGGTCATCGCCGCGGAGCGGGAATACGAGGAAGCGTTCTCGACCAATGTCGGACGAGGACTCTATCCCCTCGCCGAAGCGACAACGGAGCGATTCGAGGCCGTCCGCTCGCAGGTCGCCCGATTCATCGGGGCCGAAAGTGAACGCGAGATCATCTTCACTTCCGGCACGACCGCCTCGCTCAATCTCGCGGCTGCTCTCCTCGCTCCCACGCTCCGATCGGACGACCATATCATCACCACCGAGCTCGAGCATCACTCGAACTCTCTCCCTTGGATCGAGCTTGCCCGCCACTCTTCAAAGAGAAGGATAACTCACACCAAAAACATCCCACTCCGCGTCGTCCCCTTCACCGAAGAAGGCAGTATCGATATCGACCAGCTCATCACCCTCATCGATTCCAAAACAAGAATAGTCGCCCTCTCAGCTCTCTCGAATGTCTTCGGAACCCGGAATCCGATTACTGACATCATCAAGCGTATCCGCAGCCGGAATCCGGAGACCATCGTCATCGTCGACGCCGCACAAATGGCCGGCCACTTCCCGATCGACGTCACAGAGTGGGACGCCGATCTGGTCGCCTTTTCAGGGCACAAGATGTACGGTCCGACCGGTATCGGCATACTCTTTGGGAAACACACATTACTTGAAACATTCAAGCCGGTCGTTTTTGGTGGCGGTATGGTCGTCGACGCCTGTGCAGATCCGGCCGAATACAAGGAGAGTCCCTTCTGTTTCGAAGCTGGAACACCCAATATTTCCGGCGTCATCGGCCTCGGTGCCGCCATCACCTTTCTCGAACACATCGGCTTCGATACCATCCGCACGCACGAAAAAAGTCTCCTCGCCATGACTCTTGTTCGACTGCGTGAAAATTTCGGTGATCGGATCCATATTCTCGGAACGGATGATATTGAGAAACGAAGCGGTATCATTTCCTTCGTTCTCGATGGAATCCATCCGCATGATCTGGCACAGGTCCTCGGCGAGCACGGTATCTCTATCCGCGCCGGTGAGCACTGTGCCGCCCCGCTCCACCGGAAACTCGGACTTTCCGCAACAGCCCGCGTCAGTTTCGGAATACACAACACCGAGGAAGATGTCGAAAAACTCATTTCAGGCGTCAAAAACACCCGAACTCTCTTCGACACAAAAGCTCCTCTCCATTCGTCAATCTAAAATCTCTATTCGAAAATCTCTCATGTCTTCCCTCTACCAGGCCCTCATACTCGATCACTACCGGAATCCGCGCCACCACGGTACGCTTGCCAAACATACCCACGCCGCAAACGCCCACAATCCGACCTGTGGCGACCGTCTTGAGATGCAGCTTCTCTTAAAGGATGGTATCATTGAAGACGTGATGTTCTCCGGTTCCGGCTGCGCCATCTCACAGGCCTCCGCGTCGCTTCTCACGGAATTCCTCATCGGAAAAACTCCCGAGAAAGCGAAGCGGATCGGAAAAGATGATCTCCTGGCCCTTCTGGGAGTAAACCTTTCTCCGAATCGCCTCAAATGCGCGCTGCTCTCGCTCGAGACCCTCACGAAAGCCCTTAAATCATAAGCATGCATAATCCTATGGCATGGAAAGATGAAGCGCGTCCCTACGGACCGGTAAAACTCGCGAACGGCTGGACCGTCGAAGTCGACTCGAATGTCTGTATCGGAGCAGCCCCCTGCACCGCGATCGCCATGAAGACTTTCGCACTTGATGAAA
Organism: Candidatus Moraniibacteriota bacterium; assembly: GCA_041908545.1. Classification (GTDB taxonomy): domain Bacteria; phylum Patescibacteriota; class Minisyncoccia; order Moranbacterales; family UBA1568; genus JAGOSP01. Next base: position 2,390 of record JAYRFE010000018.1, on the reverse strand, counting down.
GCGGCAAAGCTGCCGTTCTCGCGACGGCCGATGAGGAAGATACCGAAACCCTGCTCAACGCCGCACGCGCCTGCCCGGTGGCTGCCATCATCATCAAGGACGCGACCGGTAAGCAGGTCTTCCCGGAATAACGGAGATCCTCTGATTTTACCGTCACCGTTCGATGACGGATTCGTGAGAAAAAATCCTAAAAACAAAAAGCCAGCCGAAACACGGAAAAGAGAAGTCTGCGATATTTCCGAATCCCCTGTTTTGTCTGGTTTTTGTATTCAAGAAAGCATACGTCCGCATCTATGAAAAAATCAGTCAAAAAACTGACGACGGAAATCACCGGGAAACTCAAGCTCGTGCTTGATCCGGAGCTTGGTGTGTCCATATATGATCTCGGACTCGTCTATTCGACTACCCTTTCACGGGAAGGCATCGCCACCATCACCATGACGCTCACTACCATCGGCTGCCCACTCTTCCCTGCCATCCAGAAGGATATCGAAGACCGACTCATGGAAATCGATGGGATCGAAGAAGTGAAGATCGACCTCGTCTTCGATCCGCCCTGGACGCCGGACAAGATGAACGAGGAAGCCAAGATCCGCCTCGGCTGGGACTGAAAGCCTCTCCCGATAGGGACATACAAAAAAAACCGCCCTGGTAGTTCGCCAGGACGGTTTTTTGACTCTCTTATTTCTTCACGTACGAATCGACGAGTGCGCGGACCCGCACATCATCGCGCGTCCGATGGAGAAGCATATCATCCCCTTCGCGCACCAGACTCTCATATGTCGGCCGCCCGGTCTGCCGATAGATTACGCCGAGTGCCGGGCGCTCCTGATCCATACCGATCTTCCAGGCCGCGGCCTGATCGGTCGAGTCATGCGTCTCATCGAGAAGATACGTATGTTCCATGAACCACTGATAGGTATTCTGCTTATTGAACACCACGCAAGGTTGGAAGATATCCACGAGAGCATATCCTCGGTGTTCGATAGCCTGTTTCACGATGGATACGGCTTGCGGGATATTCCCCGCGTAGGCCCGCGCCACGAATGTCGCGCCGAGTGAAATCGCGACCGATATCGGATTGAACGGCTCGACGATGACTCCTCCCGGCTGGAGCGGCGTCACGAGACCCTGCTCGGAAGTCGGCGAGGCTTGACCCTTGGTCAGGCCGTAGATCATATTGTTGTGCACGATATTCGTGATATCCGGATTTCGACGGATGGTATGAAGAAAATGATTCCCTCCCTCCCCATAAGTATCGCCGTCCCCGCTCTCCGCGATGACTGTCAGTTTCGGATTGGCGATTTTGGTCGCGACCGCCGGTGCGAGCGCCCGACCATGCAGACCATTGAAGTAATTCACACGCAGATAGTGCGGCGTCTTGGCGGCCTGTCCGATCCCCGACGTGATCACGACCTCTTCCGGAACCCGACCGAGCTCGGCCAGCGCGGTCTTCACGATGGTCAGAATGGGAAAATTCCCGCAAGCCGGACACCAGGCATTGTCGGTCCCATGCGGCATGTCATAGAGTTTCTTGTCGATCATACTCTTCACTCTAAAAATTTCAAATCCAAAATTACAATTTCCAAATAAAATATAAATCAGAAAATTTGAACTACTTTGTCTTTTCGATAATGGCTGCGAATATCTTTAACAATTCACCCGTTTCTTGGAGCAATGGCATTACTCGCTTCTCCAAGCTCGGATTCGCCTCTATAACCAGTTGCAGCCAATATATCGTTTTTTCGCCTCTTTCCGACAAATACGCATCCGAAAAGAAAAGTCTTTCTTTGTTACTGTTTCATTCGCCTCTCGGTAATTAGCGCCCAGCGATGTCCCTGAACGCATCAACTGATTACTCAGAATATTATTTTCGATATTTCCCGAAAGACTCTTGCACAACCTAATGATTCTTTTCGCATATTCCAATGTTCGCTGTTCCAAATCGTACGTCTTTGTTTTTTGTGAATTATCCATTGAGATTTATTTGGAACTTGTCATTTTGAATTTTGAATTTCACTCAAAAGCCGAGAGCTTCCGGATGACTTCCTCCACCGAGAAAGGTGAGCCGTCATATTTCAATATCCGTTCCGAAACTTCGATGCCGAGTTCTTGTTCCAAAAGCTGCGCGAATTGTCCGGTGGCATTATTCTCCATCACCACGATTCTTTTCCGTGCCAGCATTTTTTTCACCTGTGGATTGATCGGATAGACTTGAGCGAAATGCAACCCGGCGACGGAAGGATCCTTGATATGGGCGAGTGCTTCTTCAAGTACTCCCCGATTCGAACCCCACGTCACTACCAATGTTTTGGCTCCTTTTACAGCCTCAATCGACTCAGGTAAAAGAGCATTTTCTTTCAGAAGATCGAGTTTGCGCAGTCGTTTCT
>JAYRFE010000017.1:0-7524 GCA_041908545.1 Candidatus Moraniibacteriota bacterium | reverse complement strand
TTCTGAGACGCTTGCTTGCATGACGTTCGCACATACCCACGGACTCGACACGGTTGTTTCCCATCGATCGGGTGAAACGAGCGATGATTTCATCGCGGATCTTGCGGTCGGAGCAGGTTCGCGTTTCATTAAGACCGGGTCACTTTCACGCGGAGAGCGTCTGGCGAAATATAACCGTCTGCTTCGGATCTATTCGGAACTGCATCCGGTTTAAGGAATATCCTTCACCTGATTATCTCATCACCTATGTTTTTTCAATCGAAAACACCCGAGGTCATCTGTATCGGATCATGTTCCCAGGATATATTCTTTCCGAGCGATGAATATGTCGTGTACGACACGCCGGAAGATATCACATCGAAACAGAAAGCGGCTTTTGAAATCGGAGGAAAATTCCGTGTCCCGGATCGTTATGAGGCGATCGGCGGGGTAGCCGCCAATGTCTCCATCGGTCTTGCTCGGCTCGGTGTCGTTTCGGCCTGTTATACGCATATCGGTCGGGATCGACTCGGTGATTGGGTACTGCGGGAACTCGAAAAAGAATCCGTTTTGACGCAGTTGGTTCAGCGGGAATCAGGTATTAAGACAGACTTATCGGCGATAGTCGTTCTCGCGAAGTCTGGAGATCGGATCATTTTCCATAACCGGGACGCCAATGAACGCCTTCGGGTTGATGAGAAGAAATTGATGCGTGCGGAGTGGATTTTCATGAGCGCATTGAACGGGGACTGGAAAGCGAATATCGCGAAGGTGGTCTCCTGTCTCGACCGGTCATCGATACGTTTCGCCATCAATCCGGGACAGCACAATCTGAAAGACGATCCGAAGCTTTTGTCCTCATTGATTGCTCGGGCCGATATGGTGGCACTCAACAAGGATGAGGCCATCGAACTTCTGGCGAATGAAACGACGATCGATCGATCTCGCCTCGATGATGAACGATTCCTTCTCGAATCGATTCTGGCGAAAGGCGCTCGTTGTGTCGGAATGACTGATGGTGTACGGGGCGCCTGGGCGACAGACGGGACCGATTTCTTATTCGCCCCGATCCATACCCTTGGACCGGTTGTCGACAGTACCGGTGCGGGAGATGCCTTTTCCTCAGGATTTCTTGCCGGCCGAGTGCACAGTGCTTCTCTCCGCGAATCGTTGGCGATGGGTATGCTCAATAGCGGCGGCGTGGTGACCCGATACGGAACCATCGACGGGTTGCAGACGGAAACGAGTTGTCGGAATCTGTTGGGGGAAGTCGAAGTTTCCACATTCTAAAAAGAAACGTCTTTTCACGAAGGAGGGGTCGATAGTATGCGAACTGTCGTTTTTCCGCAGTGTTTGTGGTATACTTTCCTTGAATCTTCGAAACAAAAAAGGAAGACTATGAAATTTTTTCCATGGGGGAGCAGCCCGCAAGCGGTTCTCGCCCTTGATATAGGCACCGAGGTCGTCAAGGCTTTGGTTTTGCGCATTGAAGAAAATGAGGGACGAGGCGTCATTATCGGAGTAGGGAGAGTGGCACAGAAACCCGGAAATATGCGTAGTGGAGCAGTGGCCGACATCAACGGTGTCATCGAATCTTCAAGACAGGCTATCGATATCGCGATTGAGCGGGCTCAAGTCAAGAAAATCGGCAAAAGTATCATCGGTATCGCCGGAGAATTGGTCAGAGGAACGACGACGACCGTGCATTACAGCCGTGTCAATACGAACCTTGAGATCGGGTCGTCCGAACTTCGGATGATCATCAAGAAAGTTCAGGAAAAGGCTTTTGAGCGAATCAAGAAACAACTCGCCTGGGAAACCGGACAGGGAAATATCGAGGTGAAATTAATCAATGCCGCGATGGTAAGCGTGAGTATCGACGGATACCATGTGCAGAATCCGACCAATTTCCAGGGAAAAGAGGTCTCTATGAGCATATTCAACGCGTATGCACCGTTGATTCATCTAGGCGCCCTTGAAACGATAGCCAAGGCCCTCGGACTCGACCTTCTTTCCATAGCCGCCGAACCGTATGCGGTTGCCCGGTCGGTCGAGGTCAGTGACATGAATGATTTCAGCGCTATTTTCATCGATATCGGAGGGGGGACCACCGATATCGCCGTCGTGCGGAATGGCGGCCTGGAAGGAACGAAGATGTTCGCGCTCGGAGGTCGAGCGTTCACCAAACGACTCGCACAGGAATTCGGTTTGGCATTCGATGCCGCCGAGCAGATGAAGATCGATTACGCGAACGGAAAGCTTCATCAGGAGGATATGGCGAATATCGCCTCGGTTTTTTCTGACGATTGCCGGATATGGCTCGGGGGGGTCGAGCTGTCACTCGGCGAATTCGCGGAAACCGATCTTCTTCCATCCAGAATTTTCTTGTGTGGGGGAGGATCGGCTCTTCCGGGTATCCGGGAATCGCTCTTGTCTCCAGAATGGGCCAAAACACTTCCTTTCGCTCGACCACCACAGGTGAATTATCTGCAGCCGAAAGACATCGCGCGTATCGTCGATACGACCGGAGAATTGGTTAATCCTCAGGATATAACACCGATCGGTCTGGCTCACCTGGCATTGATTGGAATTTTGGATGAGGAAAAGGAATTGACACAGATTCTCCAAAGGAGCATGCAGCACATCGGTGATCATCAATAATCCTTCCCTATGGCACAAACATTCTTTATCGATTCCGATGAGGAAATCATCTCGGTCATCGGATATCTCAGGAAATCGCCAGAGGTCGAGAATTATTTCGTTTTCCCAAAACGGTCCCTGGTACTTCAGAGCGCCGTCAACCTGCGTCTGTTTCAGCGTGAAGCCGAAAAACAAGGGAAACGTATCATCATTATTTCTCAGGACGAAAATGGTCGACAGTTAGCGGAACGGATAGGAATTCCGACCAAGGAATATGCCGCAGAGATGAGTACTCTGCGTCCAGAGACCGCCGGGCCGATGAATTCAGGAAAATCACCGAATCAACTTCCGCCAACAAACGGGCCGAATCGCTTCAATACGTCTCAGAAAGATGAATTTTCATTGGCGGTTCCCTCTTTGGATCGTCTCGGGTCGGATACGTTTGTTCCGACTTTCACTTCCGGAAATCCTGCGAATTCCGCTTCGCTTTCACAACCGGCACTGAAAAAAACAGTTACTCCGGAAAACAACGAGCATCGCCTCCGGATCCGCGATGCCTCACCGCAGTATCAGACGTCGCTGAATTCGGTGCGTAATGATACCAGACCGCCCATCGCTCCACCGCAAAGAATGGTTTCTCCCCGACAAACTGAGCGCATCGAAAGTCATCCTTCAATCCAGCCGGGAGTTTCGGCGGCATATCGACAGTCGAACTCTTTTTCTGGTGTGATACGGGGTGAAGATGCCGATCTCTCAGGTCGGAATCAGAGACTGGAGCGTTTCTTTCAGCGAGAATCCGGTGACGAAGCCTCTTTTCCAAAAGAAACTCAGGCAGCCACCCAGTCGCATCCTGATTTTTCCGCCATCCAGCCATCGGTTCTGCCTCCGATCAAGAAATCGCCGGTAAAATCTTCCTTCTGGAAAGCTCTCCTGATTTCTTTGGTGGGAATAGTGGCGATATCGGGTGCCGGTGCGGCGGTTTACTTCTTCCTTCCGAAAGCCTCGATTCTTATCACGCCCCATGAAATCACTCATGAGGTCGAGGCGAAGTTCGAGGGACGCACTATCGTTCCGATCGGGAGTCAGGATGATAATCTCATACCGGTCCGTAAGATCGAAAAAAATTACGAGAGTACCGTGTCGATAGAATCGAGCGGAAAAGCGTCCTCGGGAAATCAGAAAGCGCGGGGGACACTGGTTATTTCCAATGAATACTCGAGTGATACGCAGCCGTTGATCGCGACGACCCGGTTTGAAACAAGTGAAGGAAAGATATTTCGTCTGGCTGAATCGGTGACGGTTCCGGGCATGACGATCATCGATGGTAAGAGACAGCCTGGAATCGTCGAAGCGGTCGTTATCGCTGATGCGCCCGGAGATGCCTACAATATCGCTCCGACCGATTTCACGATCACCGGATTCAAGGGTGGTCCGAAATATGAGAAAATTCGCGCTCGATCAAGCAAGAGTTTTTCGGGCGGAGGGGGAAGCGAAGAAAACATATCCAGTGTCACGAAAGAAGATATCGACTCCGGGATACAGAAGCTCAAGGAACAGTCAAAAAAGGATTTTCTATCGGCCGTAGAACAAGAGCTTCTGCCAGATGAACGTCTTCTGGTGGACTCGAGTGAGATAACCGATACTGAGAAAGGGGAACTTCCCTTGGCAGGATCATTGGGGGAACGCTTCGATATCGGGGGAAATTTCAGCGGCCGGGCTTTCGTGGTCTCTGAGAAGGTCTTGAAAGAAAAATTGGCCGGACGCAATCTTCCCGAAAGAAAAGGGGTTTCCTTTCGGGTCACAGATGCCACCATCTCCTATCAGGGGGTTCTTCCTCGGTATGATGAGAACGAAGTCTCTTTCGATGTCCGCGCGACACTCATGCTCTCCTCCGTGATTGAAACCGAAAAGCTTCGAGCGGAATTACTCGGTTCGGACGAGGACGGTATCAAATCCATACTGGAGAAACATGCGGAAATCAAAAAGATCGAGGTGAATTTCTCCCCGGAATTTCTCTTCCATACTATCCCGGGGAATGAGAAGCGGGTCTCCGTTCAGGTGTTATCGGAGCAATGAGTCGAGGCTGTCTCAGCTTGATTAATCGTCTGATTCTTGATAGAATGCCATGCGCATCGATATGAAAAGAGATTCCGACATATTCGCCCAAAAACGGAAAATCGAGATGGAGATCACCTTGCTTTCTTCTGATATGAAGAAGGCGGAACGGTCGCTCTTGGCACTTCGGACGGAAAATCGTTCGCTTGAAAACCAGAAAAAACGCATCGTTCTCGAACTTGATCGAAACATGAGTCTGCTCCGGACACAGGAAGCGACTCTTCAGAGGATCCTTGCTGATTTGGCCGTTCAGAAGAAACGTCTCAATACGATACGCTGATTCATTCTTTAAATTTCGCTTACCACTATGCCAGGAACTGATGACAAGGTATTTTCCTTGCTCGAGGAAATGAATGGAAGTCGGTCCGATAAATTAGATCTCTCGGACTTCACTCGAGATCGGATCAAGAGTAAAATAAGCTACTCAACCTCCCCGGAAGACGCGGTGAAGGTTTTGCGGGAAGTTTTCGAATGGCGTCTGAAAGAGTGGGAGTACGATGAAATAAAAACGAAACTCAGTTGGTAATTCCCGTGATGTCGTCCGCCTATGTCTGATTCTCTTCGTGAGCGTTACCTGAGTTTCTTCGCGAAACGCGGGCACGCCGTCGTTCCTTCCTCGCCGCTTCGTCCGGAAAATGATCCGACGACGCTCTTCACCGGTTCCGGAATGCAACCGATGCTTCCTTATTTTCTCGGAGAAATCCATCCTCTCGGGAAACGGATTGCCGATTCCCAGAAATCCTTTCGGACTCAAGATATCGAGGAAGTGGGGGATAATCGTCATACGACATTCTTTGAGATGCTCGGAAACTGGTCTTTCGGAGACTATTTCAAGAGAGAACAGATTGGTTGGATGTGGGAATTTCTCACTCAGGAACTGCAAATCGACCCATCCCGGCTTTACTTCACCTGTTTTCGGGGAAATGATGACCTCAATATCGCTCAGGATGTCGAATCTGCCGAATTATGGAAACAGCATTTCGCCCAAACGGGCATCGATGCAAAAATTGTCGATTTCCCGGAACGAGACGGGATGCAGGGAGGGAAAATATTCTATTATGATGAGAAAAAGAACTGGTGGAGCCGAGTCGGCGCTCCTGCCAATATGCCGATCGGCGAACCGGGTGGTCCCGACACGGAGATGTTTTTCGATTTTCGTCCGGACCTTGGAGAACGCTGTATTCCAGGGACGCCGTTTTCCGGAGAGTTCTGTCACGTGAACTGCGACTGCGGTCGTTTCATGGAAATCGGAAACAACGTGTTCATGCAATACCGGAAATCATCCGATGGTTTTGAGGAACTCGCGCAGAAGAATGTCGATTTCGGAGGTGGTCTGGAAAGACTGATGGCGGCCTGCCTGGATAACCCGGATGTCTTCTCGACGAATCTCTTTGAAAATGCAAGGAAGACGATCGCCGCTCTTTCCGGGAAACGGTATGGCGAGAATCCTGATGATACGTACGCGTATCGTGTCGTTCTTGATCATGTCCGGGCGGCTGTTTTCCTGATCGGTGATGACATCCTTCCCTCGAATAAGGATCAAGGATACTTCGTCCGCCGACTGTTGCGTCGTGCGGTTCGCTTCGGGGACATGCTCGGCATGGAGCAGGACTTCACCGCCCGGGTGGGCAGAGCATTCATCGATACCTATGCTTCGGCCTATCCGAATCTTGCCAAGAACACCTCTTCGATCGAATCCGAACTTTCTCGGGAAGAGACGAAATTCAGAAAAACGCTGGAAATCGGATTGAGGGAGTTCCAAAAGCTTTCCGGGGAAACGATCAGCGGAATCGATTCGTTCACTCTCTTTTCCTCGTATGGCTTCCCGATTGAAATTACGGAAGAATTGGCGAAAGAGGCTGGAAAATCAGTCGATATCGCCGCGTTTCATAAAGAGCTGGAAAAGCATCAGGATCTCTCGCGCACCGCAAGTGCGGGAAAATTCAAAGGGGGACTCGCTGATCAGAGTGAAAAAGTGACCGCTTTCCATACCGCGACACACCTTATGCTCGCCGGACTGCGTCGGGAACTCGGAGAGGATATTCATCAGGCCGGATCCAATATCACGGATGAACGCACTCGTTTCGATTTCACGTTTCCGGAGAAGGTTCCGAAAGAAATCCTCGATCGGGTAGAAAACTATGTCAATGCGGCAATCGATTCCGGAGCATCGGTAAGGTCCGTGATCATGGACAAGGAAGCTGCTCGAGCAGCCGGTGTCGAAGGGAGTTTCTGGGACAAGTATCCGGAAAAGGTGACCGTCTATCAAGTGGAAGGACCGGATGGATCCGTATATTCCCGGGAGCTGTGCGGTGGTCCGCATGTGAAAACGATGTCGGATATCGCCCGCTTCGGTCGTTTCAAAATCCAAAAAGAGGAGGCATCTTCGGCCGGAGTCCGACGTATCAAGGCGGTTTTCCTGGGTGCTTGACTCCGGATATTTAGCACTCTATAATAGAGAGTGCTACTAATCAGGTAACGAAAAGGTCTATGAAAAAACCGAATATCAAACCGCTTGGGGAAAACGTCCTCATTCTGCCTGAGAAGGTCGAACAGAAGACATCGGCGGGTATTTTTCTGCCGGATACCGCGCGCGAAGAACGGCCTCAGCAAGGTCGCGTGATGGCTGTCGGTGAGAGTGAGAAGATCAAGGTATCCGTCAATCAGAAAGTCATCTTCAATCGGTACGGCGGGACAGAAGTGAAGATCGGTTCGGAAGAATACCTGCTCGTCGCAAGCAAGGACATCCTCGCGGTGGTTTCTCTCGACTAAAACCGACAAGAAAGAATC
>JAYRFE010000016.1:0-3666 GCA_041908545.1 Candidatus Moraniibacteriota bacterium | reverse complement strand
GGAAACGATCTCGGCGGAAAGTCCAAGCTTCGTCTTGTTGACCGAGCGTTCGGGCATGGAAAAACCGAAGCGATAGTCGCCGAGATCTATTCGTGTGTTTGATTTGCGCTTTGGCATGATGTCTGATTATCCGTAAGAAAGATCCGTGTCCCGATATCAGAGGTCTGAAAATCCGTTCTTTTCGATGGCTGCCGCGAGCTCCGGACCGCCGGAAGCGACCAGGCGACCATTCTTGATGACCAATACTTCATCGGGCCGCATGTATTTGAGGAGCTTGGCCGAGTGCGTGATGAAGATGAGCGTGCTTTCTTTCGGGAGCGATCGTTTGAGGAAAAGCGTTATGGTCTTCAGGGCATCGACATCGACACCAGTATCGATCTCGTCGAACAGGACGAGCTTCGGTTCGATGAGGGCTATCTGCAGCGCCTCGAGCTTCTTTTTTTCTCCGCCGGAGAATCCGTCATTGAGTGAGCGAGAAAGGAGTTCGTCCTTGATATGCAAGGATTTCGCCGCTGCCTGGATTTTCCGGTAGAGTTCGAAGATATCATATTTTTTCTCGAGGGCCGAGCGGAGGAGATCACGGATGGAAATTCCCGTAAGCGTCAGCGGATTCTGAAAGGTCATGCTGAGACCGAGCAGGGCGCGTTTGTCCGGCGAGAGGCCTTTGATATTCTTTCCGTTCCAGAGGAGCTTGCTCGTTCGGGTGAGCATGAAGTTCGGGTGCCCCATGATGACGCTTGCCAGTGTCGATTTTCCGGATCCGTTCGGTCCGAGTATGGCGTAGGTCTTTCCGGACTCGAAGGAGTAGGAGATATCATCGAGGATTCTCTTCTTTTCGATTGAAGCGGTGAGGTGTTCGATGGACAGCATAGGATTATTTCTTGAGCGTATCGTTCCGATATGAGGAAGTGAGGAGTTCGGCGAGGGTCATTTGGACAAGGGTGTTCTCGATGCTTTGTTCGAGAGACCTCCAGATCTGATTGGTCTGGCAATGGGTGAGTTTGGGATAGGGGGATATGCGGGAGAGTTTGGGCGGAGAGAAATTCTTGAAGCCACCGTCGAGTGCTATGACGATATCCCAGACGGAGATGTCGGCGGTATCCCGGGCGAGCGAGTAGCCCCCTCCCTGGCCTTTGGCGGCTACGACCAGTCCGGCTTTCCGGAGGGATTGGAGGATCTTATGGAGATAGTCCTCGGGCATCTCTTCGGCGTGCGCAAGTTCGTGGACGGAAAGCTCTCCGCCGTGTCTCCCGAGTGCCGCCGCCGCTCGGAGGCCGTAATAGGCTTTTTTTGAGGCACGCATAAATATGGACTTATTTAGTCCATATTAGAGAAAAGAGGGGAAAAAGTCAAGGAGCGGCGTGGAATAGACAGAAAATACAAAGTGTGATATAATAAAAAAGTTTAAGGAAAAAGGAATCTCGGAAAAACGTATGGAAACCGCGAAACCGCTTCTCATGGTGCAGTTCCGGGCTGACGAGAAAGGAAAAGAGCTCGAACGGGTCGCGATCAGGGAGAAGTTTACGCAATCGGATGGTTCGGCGCCGGATATCATTTTTCTGGATGCTTTCGATGTTCGGAATGATTCTTTCTTCGCGCGTCCCGAGATGTCGCTTTCCGATTTCCGGGGGGTGATACTCGGGGGATCGGCCGAATTTTACTTCGGTGGCAACAGTTCTCCGGAGAACGAAGAGCGGCACCGGATGATGCTTGAGCGCGTCCGGCCTTTCATCTTGTATCTTTTCGAGTACGACGTACCGACACTCGGCATCTGTTTCGGACATCAGCTGTTGGCGACCTTTCTCGGCGAGAGGGTCGTCGCCGATCCGGAGCAGTCGGAGAGCGGATCGTTTCCAGTCCGTATGACACCGGAAGGGCAACGTGATCCGCTTTTCGCCGGAGTACCTGATGATTGGAAGGCCTTTTTCATGCATCGTGACAGCGCGCTTCGGGTGCCGAAGGAGGCAGTGCTTCTGGCGCGTGGCGGGCGGTCGCATGTCGGGGCCTTCCGGTATAAGACGCGGATATACGGCGTGCAATTTCACCCGGAACTCGACCGGCATGACCATGAGGAACGGGTACGTCTGTACCCGGAATATGTTTCCGGGAGCGTGGAGGAATTTCTCTCCTCGCTTGAGTGGGTGCCGCATGCGCGCAAGATTCTGTGGAATTTCCTCTCGATCTCGGAAGAATTCGCTTTCGAAGAAGTCAGGATCATCCGGTGAGGAATATCCGCGCATATCGTGAAGAGAATACGGGAAGATGTTTCCGGTGTCGGTGTTTCCGGGTCTTCGAGAGAGATTTTTCCGTTTTTCAAGACGATGACGATGGAACGGATGCGTGACCGGATCGGACGGAAGACGGTATGGGGAGTGTTGCCCGTCATTCGGAAGTAAGATAGACTGTTTTCCTATGCGGAATTTTTGGACACAATTGCCGAAACCTTTTTTCGCGATGGCGCCGATGGCTGATGTGACGGATGCGGCTTTTCGCCGTCTGTTCGCCAGGTATGGAAAGCCGGATGTGACCTGGACGGAATTTGTTTCGGCTGATGGTCTTTGTCATCCTGTGGGACGTCAGGTGTTGATGACGGATTTGCTTTACACCGAAGCGGAGCGGCCGATCGTGGCACAGGTATTCACCGCTTATCCGGAGCGGATGCGTGAAGCTGCGGCTTTGATCGCCGGACTCGGTTTTGATGGACTCGATATCAATATGGGTTGTCCGGACAAGAGTATCCTGAAACAGGGAGCCGGGGCCAAGCTGATGCAAAATCCATCACTTGCGCAAGAACTCATCGTCGCGGCGAAAGAAGGTGTTGCCGGTCAGATTCCTGTTTCGGTGAAAACACGCATTGGATTTAATACGAATGAACTTGAGACGTGGTTACCAGCACTCTTGGATGCACAACCAGCTGCGATTACCGTACATGCACGAACGAAGAAAGAAATGTCCTTGGTGCCGGCGCGCTGGGAACATGTGGCCCGGGCGGTCGAGCTGGCGCGCGGATCCGGTGCTTTGATTCTCGGGAATGGGGATGTAAAAAGCATGGCGGAGGCACGGGCGCGCGTCGAGGAGACTGGGTGCGATGGCGTGATGATCGGACGAGGACTTTTCGGAAATCCCTGGTTCTTTTCGGAGTCATTTCCCGTATCGGTAGCGGAGCGGCTCCGGGTGATGTGCGAGCATACGGAAATGTATGAGGAATTTTTTCTCGGGAAGAAAAGCTTCGCGCTCATGAAGAAGCACTATCAGGCCTATGTCCATGGTTTCGATGGAGCCAAGGAGCTTCGTACCGCACTGATGGAATGTGAAGATGCAACCGCAGTTCGGAACTGTACCGAGGCATTCGTGAAAAAGATGATTGCTTGATGGATCATAGACGGAAATCAGGATGGTCAACAAGAAGTCTGTCTGTTTTTCTTTCTTCCGAAATCAGAAAAGAAAAGCCCGCCTCTTTTTGGGAGGCGGGATGAGAGCGGCATGAGCCGGTGAGAGATTCAGTCAGCGACACGCCAGAGCACTAGCTCTCCGGCGCGGAGCGGGATGACGCTCTTATCACCGAATGGGTAGGTTGCAGGGACAATCCAGGGTTCCTGGATGAGTGTCACAGTATCCGTGTTGCGCGGAAGACCGTAGAAGTCAGCGCCATAGAAACTGGCGAAG
>JAYRFE010000015.1:0-20003 GCA_041908545.1 Candidatus Moraniibacteriota bacterium | reverse complement strand
GTGCCAATATTATATGTTACCAATTCGTCTAGTCGAGATTTTATCACTTCGACTTCTTTCGGATTTTTCGTAAAATACGAAAACTCAAAAATCGGGGAAGGAGTGTTTGGGTATGTTTTCAGTGTATCCCCGATTTTTGCTATGAGCTTGAAATAATTCACGCCTTTGATTTGAGAAAATTTCTCGTATCCATATACGCCCAAAAGCACTCCGGGCGACTGTATGTCAGGATAATAGAGCGCATGGTAGTTTATCCCGAACGGGCTGGGCTCTTTCGGGATAGATTCACCGAGCCAATTCGAATACATAAGATCGATCATATCGATGCCATACACTCTATCATACGTCTCATGAATCATCGCTCCAGCCATCCTCCCGGCAATTTCTATAAGATACGGAACGCCGCCCTTCATTCTAAATTCCGCATGAAAAGGAGCACACCCGAAGCCCAATACATCCACGACATTTTTTAATGAATCCTTAACAACGGACGATTCAGCCTCGCTAAGCCGAGCCGGTATATAGCTTGCCACTTGAGTAAAATACGGCTCTTTCCCCATAATGAACTCTATGGAACCGACAATCGAAACATCGCCATGAGAGACAAACCCGTCAACAGAAATCATTTTCCCTGGTATATATTCTTCCACAAGCATATTGCCTGAAAAATACCGGAATGACTCCCTGATATCCCGATTCACTGTTTTTGATATCCTGTCAGCCAAATCCTCATAATCAAAACTATTGTCATGAATCATAAAGACTCCGTGACTTGTCGTTCCGAATTGCGGCTTAATAACACAAGGTTTTGGAAATCGTTCCAAAATAATGACATCCTCACGATTATAGACATTGAATGGAGCAAACTTCGGCTGCATCACCTTCTCTGATATAGCCAATTTCGTCCTCATGGCCAACTTGTTGCTCGAAGTGCATCTTGCTGCCAATTGCCCGATACCGTTACAACCCAATAAAGCAGCGAGATCTGCGGTAGCCACAACAAGATCGTCACTAAAAGTTCCAATAGCATCTATCTTTAAGCCATTCTTCTGAATAAAAAAGAATGTTTTCTCTACCATGTTCTGGGCGTCAAATACATCAGTAATCATGACATCGGTATCCGAAATGTACTTCTTGAAAAAATCCTTGGGCTCGCTTGCTACCATGACGATGCGGTAGCCCTTCTCTTTTGCTTTCTTCAAAAGAAATTCTTTTGCCGTACAGTGTTCAACCAGGAGAATGGTTTTCATATTGATTATATTCCTAATTTACAGCACGCTCTCCGAGAGATATTGTTCTAGAGCGCGTATCCAGTTTCACCACAACTCCCAATGGAAAAGTCAGGATAGGTTTCGTATGCCCGCAATCCACATTCGTTAAAATCGGTATATCATACTTTTTGGAAATCTCTAAGAAGATACTTTCTAGAGATCTCTTTTTTTCATTCATCTCTTCAAAGCTGCCGCTTGGTTTGGCAAAAATAAGTCCATTTATCTTGTCGAAGATACCCTTTCGCTCCAGCTCAATGAGATATCTTTCATACCAATCCGTAGATAATCCTTCTTCCTCCAAAAAGAGAATAGCTCCGGTTACATCGAAGAAACCGTCTTCATGCATCAGCATCGAAAATGTCTGCAGATTTCCGCCGAAAAGAAGACCTTTTGTTTCCATCTTTGGACCAAACGACTTCATTTCCGGCGACTCTTGCATAATCAGATTCTTCGTATCATCCCTCCCCCAGTACTGATTATCTATCGTGTACATCCTCGAAAGCGGAAATGCGTCACCGCACCCCGCCTGACCACTGACAATGTTTTCAAAATGCTCAAATGTAAATAAGATAGCCCCCTCAAATTCGCCGAAGCTCGGGAGCAGTGTTGGACCATGGAAAGTTACTAATTCGCTTTTTGACGTAATCATCAATAAAAGAGTCGTGACATCAGAATAACCACAAAATATTTTTGGATTCCTTCTTATAAGCTCATAATCAAGTAGTGGAAGCACCGCATTCGCCGTTAGCCCACCGGTTGAACAAACAATAGCGGAGACCTCAGAATCAAGAAAAGCATCGTGAATATCCGCCGCCCTTTGCTCGGCCGCTCCACCGCTATATCCATCAGTCGCCAATGCATTTGGCATCATTTTTACCTTGTAACCCTTTTTTTCCAAGAAGCCTATTGCTCTTTGTGTTCTTTCGGAAAATCTCACAATATCAGAAGATGGACTTACGATGGCTATAGTATCACCCCTCTTCAGTGCTCTCGGTTTGATATAATTTTTCATATTTCAATATGTTAAAAAAAGTTCGGCCTCATCCTGAATCGAACGTTTCTGATATAAAAATATTGAATAGCCAGCATACTTCAGGTTCTCATTAAAAAGCGAGTAAAAATACGTCGCTCGCTCTCTGATACGATTCTTCTGTTCTTCGGTCAAATCAGAAAACTTCCCTTTCAACAATATATCAACATAAGCTTCAATCTCGCTTGCAACATCTAGGTATGCACGATCTTCCTCATAAAAAAGTTCAAGTATTTTCGCATTTTTATCGGCAGCAGTCCCAAACAGCATCTTCCAGGATTCTTTATCTCTGATCGTCAAAGGGGTTCCGATCGCCTCCGACACCCTCTCGACAACATCCTTCGGTGGAGTTTCTCGGTAATAGATAGGAACAACCGCAAGAATTCCGCCTGGCTTTAAAACACGCAGATACTCGGAAATCGCTTCTACTTAATTAGATATGAAAGAAGTTACATTACTACACCAGACAAAATCAAAAGAATTATCTTCAAACGGAAGTTTCGTAGCGTCAGCTTTCAAGAAAGTAACTCTCCCATGAACCCCCTGAGCTTCAGCGTATGCCTGCGCTTCAGCAATGGACGTCTCATTGACATCTACCCCAATTACTTCACAACCTGTCAAGAGACTGAGGTTCACACTTGTAAATCCCGTATTACTTCCGATTTCAAGTACTTTTCTTGAGGCATTTAAAAAGGAATTGACTATCACAGAATGTACCGTCCTTATCCCTCCAGATGGTCGATTTCTCTCTTTGATAAAACCAACAAATGCAGAGTAATCCATTTGGTCGATATTCTGTATCATATGATCTATATTTATGGTTTAGGGAGATGATGTCCTCGCGGTATATGTGTCGCTTCCCATATATATGGCAGTTGCAATACCCATTGCACATACCGCTGCCATCCGAGACCGAAACCGGAAGTCTTTTGATACCCTTCCCGCAGACGGGTCTGAATATACGGATCGTAATCCGACACAGGAAGATTGAAAGTTTTCGCTTTCTCCTTTAGGGCTTCCGAGTTTGAGATTCTCGTTCCGCTTCCGACGGTTTCCCGATAACCACAGAGGATAAAATCTGCATTCTCGGCGAGCGGAACCCCGTCCTCATTCTCCTCAAGCTCGTTGTGATAGAAAGGAATCTGCAGAAGCGGGAATTTCGTCACGATGACGTGCTTGCCGAATATCTCTGTAAGTCTTATTTCTTCCCATGCACCGAAGTTTTTCAGGCTGAATTCCTTGTACGTATCATCTCCGGTCTCCTTATGGAGAGCTTCAAGTGCCTCCTTGAATGTGATTGTAACTATATTCCCCTCCGAAAAGGCCTCCGTAAGCTCCTTCGACTCTTCCTCCCCGATGAAGTACTCCAGGCTTTCTCTCTCATTGTCTATGAGATATTTCGTGATGTGACGCACCAAACCGAGAAAGATATCGATATTCTGGTCAAAAGAAACCTTCCCCTCGAATTCGATGTGCTGGAATTCCGAAAGGTGGCAAAAATCTGCTTTCTCTTTTCTGAACGAATTATATATGGAAAAAACTTTATCGATGTTCTGTATCAAAAGTCTCAGCTCAAGATAGAATTGTGAACTTTCCGAAAGGAAAACATTCCGCTCATTATCGAACCAGGATATATCAACCGGGAGCGTATCGGTCGTGTAATCCAGCGTTTTCCCGGCATACACTTCTCCCGGAGATGAAATCATGAGCGTCGTGAGAGGAAGATTGCACCACTCGGCACCGATCGATCGGAAATACTCCACCGCTCCGAAAAATATCCCGTTATCTATCTTGTGGAGATGATAAAAATATTCTGGATCCTGAAAAATCTTCGCAATCCTTCCTATTGTGATGCCTTCGCTGAAATCGGATTCTTTGACGTCATCAATAGGTTGAAATACGTTATTTCCGTTGTATCTTATTCGCTTTTTGCCACCATCGGATATGGCTGAATACGGACTGAGATTATTCATATTGATACCGTTGATAAAAATTCCCTTATATAAGAAAAGAAAAATCGCCACCTTCCGTGACGATTCTTCCCTTCCCTCGGCCTTTCCCCACGGATGGGAACCGGTCGCTTGAGAAATACTGACGCTGGCTCCGACGACAGGATTCGAACCTGTGACCAAGTGATTAACAGTCACCTGCTCTACCGCTGAGCTACGTCGGAATATCTGCCTTTTTGCCAAGATACCATCACACTGTATCTCAAAAGTCCGGCTCTGACAAGGCCCCGGACTTATGATCATTTCAGAAACAGCAAAAATTCCCACTCTACAAACCAAAGATTCCTCATTTCCTATTTCTTCAGATTTTTCACCATATCATCGAGCGACTGATCCTTCGGTTTCATGGCTTCCTCGAATTTTTTCACTTTTTCCGCCCGGGAAGCATCTCCCCTATACCGATCGATA
Organism: Candidatus Moraniibacteriota bacterium; assembly: GCA_041908545.1. Lineage (GTDB taxonomy): Bacteria > Patescibacteriota > Minisyncoccia > Moranbacterales > UBA1568 > JAGOSP01. The sequence goes on along the minus strand of JAYRFE010000015.1, from coordinate 15,285 downwards.
TATCCCTGTACGACCGGGGTCGCCTCCGCGGTTTTTCCGGTCTTGATAAGCGCTACGGCATAATTGTACCAGGTTTCCCCGAGCTCTGGAGTGAGCTGGTACACCGGACCGAGCAGATCCGCCACTTCCCGATACTCGTTTTCACGAATGAAGATATTCGCCAGATTATACCGGGCCGGAAACAGGTATGGATTCTCTTCGAGGGCCTGTCGCAGATAGCGTTTCGCCGCAAAGGCATCATCTTGCTTGCTCCGAAGCGCAGCCAGAGCGATCAGCGTATGGGTAGGATTCCCTTGACGTTCCAAAGAGCGCGTCAGGAATTCTTCCGACCGCGCATCATCTCCCGATTTGAGGAATCGCGAAGCCTCGAAGAAATCCGGATCATATTTCGCCGGCTGTTCGATCTCTGTCATGAAACGATCCAGTTCTACCTGGGCCTCTTCGGCCGGAAGTGCCTGCATCTTCTTCAGGATCCGTACCTCGGAATAGTTCGTCAGATCATCCGGTCGGATCGTGATCAATCGCTTGATGAACGATTCAGCCTCATCGAATTTCCCCTGCTCGAGATCGATATGCGCCAGGTTCCGGTACGCCCACGCGTACTCATCATCTTCCGCGATCGCATCCCGGAAATATGCTTCCGCTTTCCCGATGTCTCCCTGTTTGAGATACCAGTACCCGATATTCTGATAGGCGTCCGCAAAACTCAGGTGTTTAAAAATGGCGAGCGGCAACACTGCAAGGAGGCATAAGAAGACACCGCTGGCGACCATCCTCCGGACACCTTCCCATGAACGCTCACGAAATCGTTCCTGAAGAAAGGCGATACCGCTGGCGGAAAACAGGATAAGGAAAGGCGCGAGCGGCATCCGATAGCGCGAGTTGATCGTCGTCAGAAGCAGTACCGACACATAGGCACCGAAACAGAGAGTCAGTATCAGACGGGCCCGACGGAAACGAAGGAGAGTCTCTCTCTCTTTCTCTCCGATGAGTATCCGTTCGAATGTCCGGGAAAAAAGAACTGCCAACCCGGCCCCACCGAACACGATCACGAAGAAATACCCGGGCAATATCCAAAGAAACGGGATCTGTGACCGATAGAAGGCATAGCTGTAATTATCGCTGTACTCCCGATAATTCACGATCAGCGCCACTTTATGAAGAAGTGTCGAGAGAAAGTGTCCAGGAGCCGACACGACTTCCGAAAGCGTCTTACTCATCCAGAAACGGGAGACTTCGGATGGCAGAAGGGATTTCCCCGCATAGGCCTCGGCCATACCGACCGCATCCGATTCCTCATAGCGCGGGTGCGGACGGAGAAAGTCCGGAACCCGGGCAGTCGATCCATCCCCTCCCCACCAGTTCCCCTGATACAACACCAATCCGATGGAGTAGTTCGTCGGTACGATGTCGTGCCCGACGACGTAGTTCCGGATAGTGACGGGAAGGATACACAGGGTGACTCCCCCCACGAAACAGGCCGCAAACAGGATCTTTTCCGCCCATGCCCTGGTACGATGAAAAAGAAAAAGCAGTGCCAATACGACCGGGACAAAAATCATCGTGTTCCCCTTGATCAGGCCGAGCAGGCCGAGCAGTATCCCTGTCAGAAAAAAATTCCGAAAACTCGGTCGTTCCAGGGCGCCGAAGAGGGCAAGAAAAAACAAGGGGAGACTATAGACTTCAAGGCTCGTCTTCAGAAGCAGGCCCTCGTAGAACACGAATGGACCATACAGCGCGGCGATCAGCGCGGCGATCATGCCGATACGCTGTGTCAGCATCCGCTTGCCGACCTGGAATAACAGCACAGGGAAAAGCGCTCCTAGCAGAAACTGGAATCCGAGCACGGCGGTCAGGAGAAAAGATTCTCCGAACAGTTTCGAAAAAAACGCCAGAAGATAGGCATACAAAGGCTCCGTGAAAAAGATCTTGTTTCCGAGCCAACCGTGATTCACGATTTCCTTCGCCCACTCAAGATAATACTCGGCATCAAGTATCGGCAACATGAGGGATTCATTCCGAATCAGGAAGACGGCATAGGCTGCCCGGATCGTTCCCGAAAGGGCGACGAGCAGAAACAGGAATTTCTTCTCAGAGAGGAAGATATTTCGTACGGTATCCGCTCCCGATCGCCACCAGAAAAAACGATCCGGACCATCGAGAGCGACGGCAACCTCCCCTTCCAACCACACCTTCGCCTCCCTCCGCGTGAGAGCGAACTTATTCTGGAGATCCCGCTCAGTCGCACGAGGATGATTCTCGAGGAACCTCCGTATTTTTTCGCTTCGTCGCATACACCCGAAAAAGGAGAATATTAGTAGTCCCTGAGTTTCTTCAGGTGGGCATGCTCACGGATCTTTTCCAATGCCTTGGCCTCGATCTGCCGGATACGTTCACGCGTCACCCCGAATTCCTGACCGACTTCCTCGAGCGTATGCGTAACACCGTCCTCAAGTCCGAAACGGATACGGAGAATCTTCTGCTCACGCGGCGTCAGCTCACCCAGAATATCCGAGATATGCTGCTTCAACAGCTTCCGGGAAGCGGACTGATGCGGCATGATGGTCTCAGTATCCTCGATGAAATCACCCAACACGGAATCATCCTCGCTGTCGCCGACGCTCGTCTCAAGCGAAACGGTTTCCTGGGAAATCTTCTGAATATGACGGATCTTCTCGACTTCGATATTCATCTCCGCCGCGATTTCCTCGGCCAGCGGCTCACGACCGAGTTCCTGCACCAGACGGCGGGTCACCTGAGCATACTTATTGATCGTCTCGACCATGTGTACCGGGATACGGATCGTGCGCGACTGGTCGGCCAGAGCCCGTGTGATCGCCTGCCGGATCCACCACGTCGCATACGTCGAAAACTTGAACCCTTTCTGGTAATCGAATTTTTCGACCGCGCGGAAAAGCCCGATGTTTCCCTCCTGGATCAGATCGAGCAGCGAAAGATTATGGGAACGTCCGACGTATTTCTTCGCGATCGATACGACCAAGCGGAGATTCGCTTCGGTCAGACGCTGCTTGGCATTGAGATCACCCTTCTCTATCGCCTTGGCAAGTTTCACCTCATCTTCACCGGTCAGGAGAGCGACCCGACCAATTTCCTTCAGATACATCTGCACGAGATCGGCCGATACCTCATCTTCACCCATGTCCATGAGACGCGCCTTGACTTTGGCCGCCTCCTTTTCACTGGCACTGAATTTTTCCCCTTCCTTGACCGTCTCGATCTTCAGGATCTCTTCCGAGCCGATGATCCGTATACCTCCGTTCTCCAATTTTTCATACAACAACTCGAGCCCCTCGAGATCCTGCTCGACATCCGGCAAGATATGGATGATTTCGTCCTCCGTCACGAAACCGCGCTGCTTCCCACGGAGAAGCAACTCCTCCACGGCATTTTTCTGAGCCGTCGCTTTCACTTCCTGCTTTGGCGACAGCGGTTTCTTGGCTGCCGGTTTCTTGGCTGCCGATTTCGACGGAACGACCTTCTTAACGACCGGTTTCTTGATCGGCTTGGCAACCGGCTTGGAGACAACTCCCTTTTTCTGGATCTTCTTGGTTCCCTTGGCCGGAGATTTCTTCGCGGAAACTATCGGCTTTTTCACGCCTTTTTTGACTGAAGATTTCTTTGATACTTTCACGCTCTTTTTCTTATGGATGATCCGCTGATTCTTCGCCGCCGGCTTCGCAGTCTTGGTTTTTTTCGAGACTTTTTTCGCTATCGGTTTCACCGGTTTCTTCGACATCTTCTTCGCCGGTTTCTTCGAGACCTTCTTCTGAATCGCCATATGATTATGTTGTCCGTCTTAAGATTGTTTATGAATATATCCAAAAAAATAGAACCGCATCACTCTCTCCGGTAACGAAACGAAAGGGAAGCATACCAAAGAAATCCGAAAAACGGAAGGCCGGATGCGCTTCAACGGTTTTCCCGGGAAAGCAGAACGAATCGGGCCAAAAGCTCCTTTTCCTTTTCCCTTTGTCCTTCCTGACGAGCTGTTTTCAAGGCCAATTCCAGTCGTACCAATTCCTCTCCACGGATGACTTCCCGCTTCAGATCGATCAAGAGCCTCTCCGCCACTTGAACCGCCTTCTCGACACGTTCCTCATCCTCAAGAGCGGAAAAATCCGGTCCATCGAGAATGCGGAAGAGAAGTCTTCCCGCGACGGTCTTGAGCTCCTTCTCCTCGATCAAATCAAGAGGATTCCCCTCGCTTCCGGCCTGCACGATGAAGAAATACAGCGGATGTTTCTCAAGAAAATGCAGTATCATCTCATCGGATATACCGCTCCGGAGGGAGCGAACCCGAGAAAAAGCGAACATCAGACCGATCAATTCCTCCCGTAGGCGTTCGCTCCGCTTGGTAAAAAGGACATCGGAACCCCCGGAGGGATTCCGCACGGGTGAAGCGAGATTCTGCGTCCGCTTCTCAAGCTCCACTCTCGTACTCTGTACTACACCGTAGACGTATTTTTCTTCCACTCGAGCCGCCTGGGATAGTTCCTTGATCCAGTATGTCCGGTCAATCTCATTCTTCGCGAGAGCGATGAACGGCACGAAATGTGCCAACACTTCCTTTTTCCCGCTCGGTGTCTCGATATCGAAACGCTTGAGTGTCTGATCCAGAAAATATGCCAGGGCCGGCTTGGGATGAGAAATGGCTTCCCGGAGCGCATCAGGATGATCTTTGGCCAGATCGGCCGCATCTTTGCCTTCCGGAATCGAGATAATGAAAGTCTCGATATCCTGCGACAGAGCCAGTTCCGTACTCCGTCGCGCCGCCTTCTGTCCCGCTTCATCCATATCGAAAAAAAATCGCATCTCCTTTCCGTACCGACGCAGCATCGCAAGCTGCTCTTCGGTCAGAGCCGTACCCGATACCGCGACCGCATTCTCGATACCTGCCTGATGACAGGCGATGACATCCATGTTCCCCTCGACCAAGACCGTGTACCCGGCCTGTTTGATCGCCTGCCGCGCATATGAAAGCCCGTACAATACCTGACTCTTCTTATAGATGTGTGTCTCCGAAGTATTGATGTATTTCGCCTGCGATTCGTCGGCACCCGGTGCCACCCGGGCCGAATAGCCGATGACCCGGCCGATCGCATCCGTGATCGGAAACATGATCCGATCACGGAAACGGTCATAATATCCGTCGCCCTGCTCCTTCTTCAGGACGACACCGGCCTGAGCCAATTCGACGCTGTTGAATCCCGATTTCACGAGAAAGTCATACAGGTTCCGCCACCCCGAAGGAGCGAACCCGAGACGGAATTTCCGGATACTCTCATCCGATAATCCGCGCGTCCGAAGATATCCGAGAGTCTGATCCTTCCCTATCCCCTCCCACAGCTGTTTCTCATAAAATTTCGTCGCCAGCTCGTGGATCTCATACAATCGCGTCTTCTCGTCCCGCTCCTCCTGATAGTGCTCCTGCGATTCCTTGCTGTACTGCGGCAATTCCACATTGGCCCGCTCGGCAAGCATGACGAGCGCGTCACGGAATCCCATCCCCTCCATCTCCATCACGAAAGCAAACACATCTCCGCCCTTATTACACCCGAAACAATGCCACATCTGCCGCTCCTCATTCACCATGAAAGACGGCGACCGTTCCCGATGAAACGGGCAGCACGCCTTCCAGTGACTCCCTGATTTGTCGAGTTTGACGTATCCCGCTACCACATCGACAATATTGAGCCGCGCCTTGATTTCTTCCGTCGGAGATTGCATAACCCGTTCAAAATGACCAGTATCATGAGACACTAGCACGAAACGCGCCCGCCGTCACGACCGGGCCGTTCATCCGAGAGAAAAGATCGACTTCGGAAAAAATTCCCTACTGCTGTATCGCCGCACCCCCCTTCGGGGTTTCAATGGAATCCCGAGCGACGCTTGTTTCGGTCTTCGATCCCGTATCGGTCGTCGTGTCCGAAACGACATTTCCGATAATGACTACGATATCCGCCTGTCCCGGTATCAACTCTTCCACAGGAAAAGTTCCGACGGTTCCACCGAGGACTGTCGCGATTTCACCGACTTGGGTCGAAACCCTCCCTGAGATATCGGCAACGATAATGCCCTGGTACGTGCTTTTCGATGCCTTCTCTTTTCCGACCACGCTCACCCCTTCAGGAAAAGCCGAGAGCAGCTTCTCTTCCGCAGCCTGCGTCACCCCGACCTTCGTCGAACCATTGAGAAACGCCACCTTGGCCGGTCCGCTCACCGTCACTTCCGCTGCCGGAGCCGATTCTTCAGAAACGACCTCTTTCTCTTCCGTCGGAGCTTCAGTTCGAGCTATCGGGTCGTCCTGTATATTGATCGATGTGATATCGACGATCTTCCCGATCGACGGACGATACAGAATAGCCCGACCGGCATCAGTATAGATGAGCACCTTATCCCCGTTCTCCGACTTCCGGAAAAAAGGCTGATTCGTCAATTTATCCTTATCGGTCACCGTCGCCAAGGTCGGAGTCTCCCCTTCCGGCAATTCCATGACCGTACCGATCTTCCCGACCAACCGGGATATCTCCTCCTTGGTATCGGCACTCGGTGTCGCTTTTTTGTACTGGTAATAGAAGTATCCGGCCGCACCGGCGAAAAGACACAAAAGAAGAGAGAGAACGAAAACGACCACCCCGAAACGCTTCGACGTCGACATTGATTCCTCGATTTCTTCAATCTTCATTTTCGACATACGCATCCCACGATTAATCAGTCCTATTGTACCTCAGACCCGCTCTCCGAGGCAATGTCCAAAAAAATTCCTTTCAAAAAAACCGGAGAACGAAAAAATCGCCTCGACATTTTCCGACAAGACGATTTTCTCGAACGTATTTATTCGGCTGGAATCGCAGTCTCTCCCTGTGATAAGGAGACATCTTCCTTCATGGTCGGACTCTCCATCGGGGTATCCCGCGTGACGCTTCCCGTCGACAGCTCGTCGGAGGCCGAAGAGCGTATCTCAAAATTCTTTGGTACAATTCATAGTGTAAACAAAACAAAAGTTGCGCTATGGACAGTACCAACGAACAGTGGGAGATTCTCGCTCCCGTGCTGACGGCTCCCGTGCTAGAAGAGCGTCGCGGTCGTCCACGAACCGATGATCGTCCGATTCTCGATGGTATCCTCTGGATTCTCCGAACCGGCGCTCCGTGGAAGGATCTTCCCGACCGCTACCCTCCGTACCAGACCTGCCATCGGAGATTTCAGGAATGGTCGAGACGGGAGGTATTCGCGGATATCCTCGCAATCCTCGCGCAGGATATGGAGACTCGAGGAAAAATCGCGCTTGAGGAATGCTTCATCGACGGCACCTTCTCGAGTGCCAAAAAAGGGGCTCTGCCGTGGGAAAAACCAAGCGCGGCAAGGGAACGAAGATCATGGTCGTCGCTGACCAAAAGAGTCTTCCAGTCGCCCTCTGTCTGGCCTCTGCTTCTCCGCACGAGGTCACCTTGGTGGAGAAGACGCTTGCGGGGAAGTTTACGCAAGGAACTCCGAAGCGCCTTGTTGGCGATCGGGCCTATGACAGCGATCCGTTAGACGCCGCCCTTCGGAAGAAAGACATCGACATGATCGCTCCGCACCGGTCCAACCGTCGGAAACGGGCGACACAGGACGGGAGAAAGTTGCGAAGATACAAACGGAGATGGAAAGTTGAGAAACTCAATGCGTGGCTTCAGCAGTTCCGAAGGGTCGTCGTCCGGTATGAGTATTATTCAAGCCACTTCCTCTCATTCGTTCAGTTGGCGTGCATGGTGATACTGTTCAGGAATTATTTTTGAGATACGCTCTACGCAAGATATCATCAAAGGCCTGCGTCACGCCCTTCGTATAACAGTGAAGCGCCTCGGTCACGTCGCGGTCGGTCGCGTAATATCTGACGACCGGCATCCCGGTCTTCCGTCGAATGAATTCGATGATCTCGGTATTCCTCGGATCGGCAAGAGCGACATGCAGACCATTCACATCCTGTCCGAAAGCTATGATTCGCTGGCTCCTCGCGACGACTTCGGGAATTATCCTCAAGATCGCGCCATCGATCTCTTTCTGAAAAAGACTCACGAAGGGAATTCGGAAATAATCCGCAACTACTTTCCCAAGTTCCTCGTCGGAGAGGAAGTTGAACCAAAGAATCGCGTCACGCAGGGTCACATCTTCCAGTGTCGATCTTTCTTTCGCCAATCGGAGCTGCTCATCGTTCAATAATCCGAAATTTTTCAGAATCTCACCCAAGACATCGGGAGAAACAAGATCTTCCTGCATAACGATTATTCCAAATACCCCTTTATCTTCTGAATCAGATCCCCGAGCGGAATATTCGACTTGATGAGATACTCGGTTGCTCCCATATCCATCACGCGCTTTATATCCTCATCCTGACTCAGATTGGATAATACGAGCACGGTGACGTCTTTCAGGCTCGGATCCGCTTTCAATTCCTCCAGCACTTGAAAACCATCTTTCCCCGGCATGATAAGGTCAAGTACCACCAGCGCCGGCTTTTTCTCCCGAGCTTCCTTCATAGCGGCCGCCCCATCATGAACCAAAACCGCCTGAATTCCCTCTTTTTCAACCTTTGTCTTATAAATACTCGAATAAAACGGATCATCCTCGACGATCAACACGTATTTCTCCTTACGCATACCCGTATCCTGATTTACACGATTTAATGAAATAAAAAGTATCTACTGATTTTTATTTTCCTTCGCCACAGGCAGAGTGATGATGAATGTCGTTCCGACATTTTCCTGACTTTCAAAACTCACGGTCCCTCCATTTTCCTCTACATACGACTTTACCACAGAGAGCCCCAGACCACTACCATCGGTGAAGGAGCGAACCGCATTCGAGGCCCGAAAAAACTTCGAGAAAATCTTCTCCTGATCCACCTGAGGAATTCCGATGCCCGAATCCGCGACCCTGATTTCAAGCGAACCCTTTTTAGCGCGTGATGTCACCGTCACCGTCCCACCCTCATGACTGTACCGCAGGCCATTGGAAACAAGATTTTCGATAGCCTCAAATACATGACTACGTATCACTCGGACCCGCGGAAGAGACTTTTTCGGGACTTCGAATTTCAGCGTGATACCTCGTTGTTTCGCTTCGCCGGACAAGACAGCCAGAACTTCCTGAATAACCGAGGAAATATCCACCGAAACAGGCTCTTCGCCGACCCTTCCCTGATCGATTCGGGAAACATCCAACAAACTGTTGATGAGAGCCAGCAGGCGGGCGCTGTTATCATACAATTCCTGAATCGCCTCTTGTGCCCCCGAAGGGAGTTCACCGAAATCACCGCTCCGCAAAAGCTCCATACTCCAGCGCATACTTCCGATCGGCGTACGCAACTGATGAGCCGCGACCGACAAGAAGCGATCTTTCATCTGCTCCAATGCATACTTCTCGGTAATATCCTGGAAAATGACGATTACTCCGAGCAACAGGCCCGTATCATCGAAAATCGGCGAAGCGGTTCCGGTAACCGGTAACTTCGTCTCTCCTTTGACTACGAAGGTATGATTCGGAAAAATCACCGTTTTCCCCGTCTTCAAGACTCCCTGTATCGGGAACTGTCGATTCGTGGAAGTTCCATCCTGCGTCTGAAAGACAAAATGGTCCGACGTATGCGTACCAAGGATATCCGCCGGATTCTTTCCGATATAGTTCGAAGCAGTCTTGTTGATGAAAATGATTTTCCGATCGGCATCCGTGACATACACCGCCTCGCCGATGGATTCAAGGAACCGGAGAATACCTTCCGCTCGCTCTTTTTCCGCCCGGATCTGAATATTCGCCGCCTCCAATTTATGTGCATGCCGTTCGATATATTCCTGATGCTTACGCTCTTCGGTGACATCGCGTTCGATACCGACGAAGAAAGAGACCTCGCTCTTCTCATCGAGAATAGGGGTGATAGACACATTTGAAAGATACAGTTCCCCATTTTTTCGCCGATTGGTAATTTCACCGAGATACGGCCGTTTCTCTTCCTTGATGACACGCCAGAACTCCTTATAGAACTCCCCTGGCATTTGTTTTCCCCATAGAGAAGGCGTCTTCCCTCGCATTTCCTCGAAGGAAAATCCGGTCACCAGTTCGGCTGCCCGGTTGGCATAGAGGATGGTTCCGTCGGCATTCGTGATGACGATATGATTGAAGCTGGTATCCACAGCCAATTTGAACTTACTCAGCTCTTCCCGCTGAACACGCAGCTTTTTTTCCGATTCCTGGATATCTTCGAGAATATTGATGACCGCCCGCTTGTTCCGTTCCAAGAAACGATTCCTCTCTTCAAGCAAAGCCAAAAGCTCCTCTTCGTGCGAAAGCGGCTCCAAAAAGTCTATTTTCTTTTCCTCTTGCCTGGCCTGCGACGATATCAGATTCTCAATCAGAGAATCCGATTTCCGTGCGGATCGACTGTCTTCAATCATATATTCTCCTTTGAATCCCCTCGTAAACGCCTGATTTCCTCTTTCAATTCAAGAATCTTTTCCTCCCGAGCCATGAACATCTCATTCATCTCCTCGATTTCCCGCGTGAAGGCCTTCGACTGGATCTGAATCTCCTTCTCCTGATGGATGTCGACGACAACGCCGAAGTATCCTACCAACTTCCCGGATGAGGTGATGTGCGGCACTGCCGATTCGGAAACCCAGGCATAACCACCATCCTTTTTCTGTAGACGATACTCGAGACGGAATGCTCGTTTCGCCGCCTGAGCCTCCTCGATCAACGCCTTGCGCACCCCGAGGTCCTCAACGAAAACAGCTTCTCCCCAATCGCTTTTTCCGGAAACACTGACGAGGAAGGTTTCAGCACTCTTGTTCAGATAGACATATTTCCCTTCTGTATCCGTCATCCAAATCATTACCGGGGCCAGATTGGCGATGACATCGAATCGTCCCTCGCTCTGCAAGGTGCGCTCTGCCATATCCCGAAGCGAAACGAGCATATCGTTGATCCTGTTCCCGAGAGACGCGAATTCGTCCGACCCTCCGACGGTCACCCTGTCATCCGGATTCTGGGAATCGGTCACACGCTTCACCTCCATCTCCAAACGAAGCAGTTTCTTCAAAACCAACCACTCGATCAACAGGAAAACGACGATTACGAACATGACCGAAAGGAATATCCCGACTTCACCGAATAGGATCGAGGCTTCAAACCCGTGAGCGGCGATGTAGCCATCGTAGTGGAGTAAGGATACGAGCGTAGGATCCCCGAAAATATCCGGGAAATACTGACCGACATGCACCTCTCGTTCATGATTCATCGTGACCGAAGAACGAACTCCCTGCGCGAGCTCCATAAACAGGTCACTATGCTCGGAATCAATAGCTGAAGCAACCGCGGCCGGCAACATATCCAACTGGACATGCGAAATCTTTCCGATCTCATCGAAGTATTCCTGCTTCAGCTGCCGCCCGAAATACAAAGTCCCTCGGGGTTCCCCTGAGCCATCGCTCTTCACGATCGGTCGGACCGCCAAAAGAAAGATATTCCCATCGATAGAGATGAGCCCGGCGAAGGGTTTCTGTTGCTCCCGAAAAACGGCTTTCTCTTGAAGATACTTGGTCGGAAACTCCACGCTTTCCTCCGATCCTTCCAATGACTCAACTTGCTTCTCGTAGACCACTCCCCCATCAGGATCCAGAAAAAGAGCCATCTGAACCCCAAGCGACTGAAGCGATTCGTCATTGAGATTCGAATCGATATAATCCTGATTGTGACTTTCCATGAAGTCGTAGCTGTCATCCCACTGGGCCCAGTCTGCCAACTTGATGGAGAAAGAATCGATATCACGATTGATAATTCCGGACGAAGTCTCTATCTGAGCGAGAGCGTCATCGTACTGGGCCGCGACAAATTCCCGTTCAAGTTTCTGATAGATGATCCAAAAAGAAACGGAGAGCAGCACCACGATGGCACCACTGACGATCAGGAATACTTTTGCGCGTAATTTCATACCGGATTTACCTGTTGGGATGAAAACTGATCCTGAATCTCCCGTCACTTTCCTATGATTACCACTACCGAGGCCCCCGAAGTCTCTTTATTGCTTTCTACCGCTTCCCGACTGACCGTTTTCGGATATCGCTTCAGTAATAGCTTCTTGACTTCATCGGCCACGCTCTCCTTCCCGGAAGCGAAATAAGCGGTCACGCCGGTATAGTCCTTTTCCGTGTTTCCCGAAGACACCTTTTCGTATCCTTCCTTCTTCAGAAGAGCCACGACTTCGCCGGCACTTCCCTTCGCCCCGCCACCATTAAGTACCAAGACAGATTCCTTTTTGACGTCAAATGTCTCCTCCTTCGGTGTTTCCGCCTCCTTCTCTGAAGAGACCCTCTCTTCCGAATCCGAATTCTTCTGCGATTGGGATATTCCCCGGACAAGACTATCGATGGAGGCCTGTTCCTGCTGAGTCGGCAGATAAAAATGTCGATACACCCACCACCCGGTCGAACCGATCAATGCACAAACCGTCACACCGAATCCCAACAGCAAAAACACGCCATACCAGCTCTCTTTCGAATTCCCCCCCCGAGACACGTCTTGAGGTGTCATTCGTCCCTGATCCGGTTCTTCTGATGGAATCTCCTTTTCCTCCATAAAATACTTTTTTTCTTTCGATTTCTTTTCTTCAGTATACCATGTCATTCCGAAAAAAGAATGCCGCGACGGACGTCATTCTTTTCCTCCATTCATCTGTTTGGGCCCCTATCGGATTGCCGAGGCGACCGCCTTGGCAACGCGCGGGTCAAAGGTACTCGGAATGATCTGTTTTGCCGTCGGACGCTTCACCAGCGCGGCCAATTTCTTGGCAGCCCCGAGAAGCATCTCATCGGTGATATCCCGCACTCCGTGATCAAGCGCCCCGCGAAATATCCCTGGAAATCCGAGCGAATTATTGATCTGGTTCTCAAAATCGGACCGGCCGGTCGCTATGACGGCAGCTCCTCCCGCCCTCGCTTCTTCCGGTATGATTTCCGGAAGCGGATTCGCGAGCGAAAAAACGATGGGCAGCACATTCATCCGGGCGATATCCTCTTTTTTGACCGTACCTCCCTTGGAAACACCGATGAAAACATCTGAACTCACGAACGCATCCTGAAGCGTACCGGACCGATTCTCCTTATTGGTCAACTGTACCATCTCAAGCTTATGTCGATCGAGATCCGTTCGTGTCGGTGACAGGATTCCCTTACTGTCGACCACCAGGATATCCCCGACACCGAAGAGAAGCAGGAGCCTGGCAATAGCCTGTCCGGCTGCTCCGGAACCCGCGATGACGATGCGTATCTGATGCGGATGTTTCTTCACTACTTTGAGCGCATTGATCAGTCCTGCCACCACGACCAGAGCCGTCCCATGCTGATCATCATGCATCACCGGAATATCCAACTCCGCTTTCAACCGGGACTCGATTTCGAAGCAACGCGGTGCCGAAATATCCTCCAGATTGATTCCGCCGAAACCCGGTGCGATATGCTTGACCGTCGCAATAATCGCTTCGGTATCCTGCGTCGCCAAAACGATCGGAAACGCATCCACTCCACCGAGCGTCTTGAAGAGCATCGCTTTGCCCTCCATGACCGGCAGTGCGGCCTCAGGTCCGATATTCCCGAGTCCGAGTACCGCCGAACCATCCGATACGACCGCAACCGTATTGGATTTTATGGTATATTCACGCGCCTTATCCTTATTCTTGGCAAGAAAAGACGAGACCGCCCCGACACCGGGCGTATAGTACACACTCAGGTCGGCCCTATTGGATACCCTCGTTTTCGGCACGATACTGATTTTGCCCCGCAGCGCTTTATGAACCCGCAAAGCCTTCAGCGTGGTTTCTTCCGATACTTTCGTCTTCTTTCGAACCGAAGATACCACCTTCTTTCCCTTTCCCTGCTGATCCTTCTTCCCCTTCGATACGGTCTTTCGAATAGTCATATGTTTCATTTCTTCTTATCTGATTTCTTATCAGGCATCTCTATTCCCAAAAGCTGCACCCCGTAGTACACCACCGCTGCTATGACAAGAAAATCGATCAGTCCGGCCGCAAAATCACCCCAGAGTATCGATGCCGAACCGACTTCGAATTTCGCTTCCTTCAGACCGTCCGTGATACCAAGGACGATACTGAGTATCGGATTGACGATGTCCGTCACCAAAGCCGTTACCACTTTTGAAACCGCTCCTCCAAGAAGAAAACCGACCGCCAATCCTACTACCCCCTGCTTCCGGATAAAGTCCATGAATCCTTTCATAAGCACCCCATATTCTTAAGCATTTTACCGTTCCAGTATACACCCTTCCTTTGCCAGAGAAACAGAAAACGCCCGATCGGACCGGACGTTTCTAGACAACACGACAAAGAGGAATTACGGCGTTTCGGCCACACTCACAGTACGAATCTCGATCGGATTCACCGGTTTCGATCCCTCACCCCCCGGCTGGGTCGGCGCCTCAGCGATCTTGTCCACCACATCCATTCCCTTAGTTACCTCTCCGAAAATGACATAATTCTTCGGAAGCCCGGCATCGGCATGCATGATGAAAAACTGGCTTCCATTCGTATTGAGACCGGAATTCGCCATCGCCACGACACCGCGTCGGTACTCACCCGTAAACGGTTCATCATTGAATTTGTACCCGGGACCACCCATTCCCGTACCGGTCGGGTCCCCACCCTGAATCATGAAGCCCTTGATGGTCCGATGAAAAATCACATTATCATAAAATTTCTCCCGGGCCAGAAACACGAAATTATTCACCGTGATGGGTGTCTCCTTGGCATGCAGCATGATTTCAATATCCCCCAAGGCCGTTTTCAGGGTAGCTTGATACTTTTTGGTGGAGTCAATCTGCATGGCCGGGGCCGTAGCATAAGATTTCTTGTCAGTATTCATGGCGGTTGGTGTTGGTTGATTAGTCGATGATTGAAGTGGTTTCTGCTGTTGGGTCGATTGTTCCTGTCCTTTTGCATCACTGACCGATTCTTTCGGGCGATTCCCGAACTGCACCGACTCGGTAGCATCTTTTTCCGTATTCTTTTGCTTGACCGACGGGGTCTCAAAAGTACATCCCGAAAGCAACACGCATGCACACAGCATTCCCCAGTGAAGTTTCATCTTCATACGCATTTCCGCTAAAAGTCCTGCCCCAGCGTATCCAGTATACCAGATACTCTCATTATTGTCCGTATTCGAATCCGAAGAGATATCCCGGTGACCGAAAAAATCACCAATGCTCCGAATTTTTTCT
>JAYRFE010000014.1:0-5400 GCA_041908545.1 Candidatus Moraniibacteriota bacterium | reverse complement strand
ACGAGCGTTTTCGCGATCGGATGAAGAGAGCTCCATTCGAGCGATGCCGCGATACCGAGGACCTGTTTCTCGGTGTAGAATCCATCCAGAACTTCGATGCGCTTCAGTTCCGGTTCACCCAAAGTGAGCGTCCCGGTCTTATCGAAAAAAAGCGTTTTTGTCTTCGCGAGCGCCTCAAGTACCCCCGGACTCTTGATGATGATGCCATTGCGTGCCGCCCGGGAGAGACCACCAAGAAAGGAGACTGGTGCGGCGATCAGGAGCGGACAAGGAGTCGCGATCACGAGCACCGCCAGGAATCGTTCCCAATCATGAAAGAAGAAAAGCGCTCCCAAGGCGAAAGCGAGGGTCACGAGAGTGAATATCCAATTCGATCGTTCAGCAAGACGCACGAGTGGCGACTGATTCTTTTTCCCCTCCTCGACCAATGTGAGAATTTTCCGATAACTTGAATGTTCGAATGTCCCCCTCGCCTTGAGAGTGATCGCGGCTCCGAGGTTGATGCAACCACTCTTAATATATCTTACCGCCCGATATTCTATCGGTTCCATTTCCCCGGTCAGATTGGACTCACTCAAGAGCGCCATTTCCGAAACAAGAGAAGCGTCGAGCGGCACCATCTCATTGGTCCGCACGACGAAGACTTCTCCCTCCACGACCTCCTGTATCGGTTTGGCCAAAGTCCCTTCCGCGGTCCGCATGAGCACCTCCTTGGGAATTTTTTCGAAAAGACCCCGCAAAGTCTTCTCTGCCCGGCGTGTCCCGAACAATTCGAGGGCGGCACTCACCGAAACCATGAACGCCAGTACCGCTCCCGAGAGCCATTCCCCGAAAAAAGCGGCCGTAAACAACGCCAAAAAAGCGATGTAATCGAGATTCCATTTCCGTTCCCGAATCCGCTGCCACGATTCGACACACAGCATCCCGACACCTCCGATCACCGCCACCTGTAAAAATACGGCAGAAAAACCGATGAAAGAAAAACCGATCAGAATGAAAATCACGGATGGAAAGACGAATTCCTGGCTCATCAATAAGGAATACCGAGCAAGCATACTACCGTTCACGATTATTCCGAAAACTCTTTTTCTCGACCGGCGCATTTCTCAGGTGAACGGTAATGCGCTCACTCCCATATTTTCTTTCCAAGAAACGCCGTTCATCATTCCGGACGATACGACGCAGCGCTCCGATTTCCTCTTCTTCCCGCCGTACTTGCCGAACAAGCCAAAAGAGCGCCGCCCCGAAAATCGCGACAAAGAACACCGCTCCGCCGACCAATGAAAGCATCGGTGTCCCGAGCCCTCTGGCACCATTGCGCAGCACATCCCAGCGCGTATCCAGAGCGAGACCATCCGCCTCCAGGGAACGACAGCGCTCCCGATACGGCGCGACCGATTTTTCGAAAGAAAAAATCTCATTGGTCGCCTCGGTGATAAGGAAATACCGTGAGGCCTCCTGACACCGCTTCTCCTGAGAAGCCTCGATGCCACGGGCGAATGCGGAGAACAGTTCATGCCGATCAAGCACCAGTCCGATCTTACCCGCCTCATCCTGAATGAGCGAAACCGGAAGAGCGAAGGCGAAATTATCCCCGGAAGACCGGTCGAGTTCTCCCGTCTGAAAGGTCACCAAACCGACGGCTTCTCCCCGATCATTGAAAAGCGGCCCGCCGCTCGATCCCTGCGATACCTTGGCATCCGTCTGATAGACGGGAAAGTCCTTCCCGGCCGCCGTCTTGAGCGCGCTCACCACTCCGCGAGTGAATGTCGCCTCAAGAGGGCTCTTCGTATTCAACTCGGCCGTTCCGGGAAATCCGAAAATATATGCCGTACTCCCGACCGACAAGGCACTCTCCGTCGAAAGAGGGAGCGCCGGCAAACGATCAAGCCCGATCTTGATCAGGGCGACATCCCGGTCGTCCTCCAGGAATGTCTCATTCAGACTCTCTATCGTCGCCGGGAAGGCCTCTTTCACGAGATCGGACGCTTTTTCCTTTTCCGATCGCGGATTCAGGACGAAAGTATCGCTCGCAAGATCGAAGCGACTGTTCTCGATCACCGTCTTGAGAATACGCTTCCCGAAAGCCTCTGCTTCTCCCGACTGCAGAAAGGACTGGGCCTCCTCGTCGCTCAAATACAAGGCGTTCTCATAAAAGGCGGCCAATGCGGAATCGGAAGCGAGCAAGTGCTTGATCGTCTCCTGGGATACCACATGCGCATTGGTCGCGATATATCCGTCCGGGTGGATGATGAAGCCGCTCCCGGAAACGTACTCATCCACCTTGACCTTCTTGCGCTCGCTCTCCTCATCGACCGCGATCAAACCGCGTTTCACATCCACCTTGATAGGCGCGATTTCGGCCTCACCGACCGTGTGAGTGATGATACGTACTACCGACGGCTTGACCAGATTGGCCAGCACCTCGGGCGAATAGGATTCCGCAGCCCGCACCGAAAGCGGACTTCCGAAAATACCTATTAGAAGGAGAAGAAAGGAAAAACGAAACATGGAATTTTTATTTTGTATTCACGCTCTCTCACTGATTATAGCAAATAAGGTCAGGAAAGATATATGAAACACAAAAAAAACGGCGCTGCTCCTCAGAGAGAAACAGGCCGCTATCGACATGCCGACGATTTTTCAGTTTTCCTGATACAGGTTCCAGCTGACGCCACCGCAGATATTCACGCCAAACCGCTGGGTTGATCGGCCGTCAACGAATTCGGCCCTCAGATCGTATATACAACGTGAGGTTCCGTCGTTGGGGTAGACCCTGATATTGTAGCCGCTCGGCAACACCTGCGAACCAAGCCGATCCGATCCCCACCCGGAACGATTCGAATGGGAGACATACATCCTCTCGACCGTCACCCCGGTCTCGTTGATGACCTTGACATACCGCGCTTCCTGCGCCTGAACGGAGACAGGCGCCATCGCGGCGAACATCATGACAACAAAAAACTGCAAGATTTTTCTCATTGTTACTTCCTCTCGGCAAGGTGAAGGTACTGAAAAGAAGGCACGATTGCCTCCTGATTTCTTTGATATCATCTGGTACAAAAAAAAGCAATGTTGACTTATAAGCCATTTTATGCTAATATTTATTGAAATCTTTAAACGGACATTTCCTATGCTGTCTTCTCCTATCACCCGGATTCGTGCCTTTTTCGAACGCTCACCCTTCGCGATTTTCTTTTCGGCTCTCGCAGTCCTCTTCGTGATGATCGCCATCGCCGGCATATACCGCCAACCGGAACCGACAGATGATACGACCGAAAGAGAACCGAAGGCGATCACGCGCTTCATCATCGGTACCGATACCGTGACCGCGACGGCATCGGCCCTCGTCAAGAAAGAGACACTCCAACCCATCGTCGCCCTGACTGCCGGAACCGTGGAACGTATCTCCGTCCATCCGGGCAGCCGTATCGGTGCAAATACTCCGCTCCTCCGCCTGAGTGCCGACTACGGGGCGAATCGCGCCGGACTCGAAACAACTCTCGCGGAAAGGAATCAGCGCTTCGCTCTCGATATGGCCAAACTCGATCGTGAAATTCTGACACTTGAAAAGAAAAAGGCGCGCCAGGACAGCTCCGCAAGCGATACCGAAACGGATATCGAGCTGAAACGACTCAAGCGACAGCGCGCTACGCTCAATGAATCGCTCTCGGCAGGAGAACTCGGTGTCGATATTTCCCGGGCCGGTGCAGCCATATGGGAACCACGAGCCGCTGTCTCCGGAACCGTCGAATACCTCGCCGTACAGGTCGGGGATTTCGTCACGCCTGGAACCCTGCTTGCCCTGCTCCGAACCGATACGGGTGCCACGACGCTCGATGCCTTCGTCGAACCGACACTGGCTCGCGCCTTCGATACGATCCGCCCCTCTCATATGATTTCCGGAACGGAAGGAGGGTCTCTTGAAATCACCCCTTCATTCTTCTCGAAAAGCGAGACCAAAAACGGGCTCTTCAATATCCGGTACACCCTCACTCGGGACCAGGCGACCGAAGCGTCCGCGAATACGCGTGTCGCGATTTCCCTTCCCCTCCGGACCACGGACGACAAAGGACATGCCATCATTCCTCTCGACGCCCTCTTCATCCATACCAATCACGCATCAATCTTCATCGAGCACGATGGAAAAGCCGAGGAAAAGACCGTTTCGATCAAAGAAATCTTCGGAAATGCTGCTCTGCTCGATGAAACCCTTCCCACTGGCACTGCCGTCCTCCTGGATCGGACACTCATCGCCGGCGAAACCGTCGCATCCGTAAAGTAACCGAACGTTTCCTATGTCCTCCTCTCCAATATCCTCCCTTCCTGCTTCAGAAACCGGAATCACCGGTTACTTTTCGCGCATCCGTATCGTTATACTCATCGCCTTGATCCTTTCCGGAGCCGGTCTCGCGAGCTATGCTACCCTGACTAAGGAACTCAATCCGAATATCCAGATCCCGATCGTTTTCGTGACGACGATTCTTCCGGGATCCGATCCGGAGGACATGGAGCAACTCATCACGATTCCGATCGAAGATGCCCTCGAGAATCTTTCCGATGTCACCAAGACCACCTCGACCTCACAGGAAAGCGTCTCCCATATCACGCTCGAATTCGCATCGGGAACCGATCCGGACAAGGCCAAGAACGATGTCCAAAGCGCACTCGATAGTGTCACCGTTCTCCCAAAGGATGCTGAGAAACCGAATGTCCAAGTCCTCGATTTCCAAAATCAGCCTTCGCTCATCCTCGCCATCACCGATCGCGGTGGGGAACAGGCTTCGCTCGAACATTTCACGGACACACTGGAAAAGGCCGTCAAGGATCTCCCCGGCGTCGAACGCGTCTCTCTCGGATACCGGAACGATCCGGTCGCGCGCATTGCCCTGACACCGGAACTTGTTGATACCTATCACCTTTCCCTTCCAATACTCGGAGCGAATATCGGGGGCGCCCTCGACAACTATCCATCCGGATCACTCCGGACCGAAAGCACCAAGTATACTCTCGGTATCGAAAAACTCGCCGACTCGATAGAAGAGCTCCGTTCGCTTCCGATTTCCCTCGGTGACACCGTCGTTCCCCTCGGATCAGTCGCGGAAATCACGGAACACGCACCACTCGGAAGCACCGAAGCGTTTTTCGCCGATCAAAATACGTCCCCGGTTCCCACGATTCTACTCTCAGCCTTCAAAAGCGATTCGGCCGACACTCGCACCACCGTCGACTCCATACTCAAAACCGCCTATTCCCTTTCCGAACGAGAAGGAGGCCATATCATCCTCTCAGCTCTCTTCGACGGCGGACAGGAGATCAGCAAGAGCTTCGATCAGCTGCTTCATGATTTCCTCCTGACTTTCCTACTCGTATTCCTGGTCCTTCTCACCTTCTTCGGGT
>JAYRFE010000013.1:0-2341 GCA_041908545.1 Candidatus Moraniibacteriota bacterium | reverse complement strand
GGGGACGGCATTCAAGGTCGCTCAGGCTCTGTTTCGGCGTTTCGCTCCCGATCAGGAAGATCAGGTGAAGTGGCTTCTCGATATCGTTGCGACCGGGACGGTGGCAGATGTCATGCCGCTCGTGGGAGAGAATCGGGTCTTGGTGACATATGGGCTGATCGTTCTTTCCCGGACGAGGCGTATCGGGTTTCAGGAAATGTTCCGGGTCGGGAGAATGCCGTTCAATTCGGAGAAAAAACCGTCTGCTCGGGATATCGCGTTTCAGATCGCCCCGCGGATCAATGCCGCTTCTCGTATGGCTCATGCCATGTTGGCCCATGATTTGTTGATGGAATCGGATGTGGACCGGGCGAATGAATTGGCGATTGAGCTCGAGAATCATAATAATGCCCGTCGGAAATTGAGCACCGAAACGGCGGAGCAGGTAAGCGCTCTCGTCGAGGCGGAATATCAGGATAAGAAATTCATCTTCGCGGTGGGGGAGATGTATCCGTTCGGTATCGTCGGACTTATCGCGGGCCGTATCGCGAATACGTATCGGAAGCCGACCTGCGTGCTTTTTCGGGGGACGGAAGAGAGCATGGGGTCGTTCCGGAGTATTCCCGAGTTCAATATCATCGAGGCTCTTGAAAAATGTGCCGATCTTCTTGTGAAGTTCGGCGGGCATGCTCAGGCGGCCGGCATGACGATCAGGAATGAAAAACTGGATGCATTCTATGAGCGTTTCAGTTCCTTGGTGGAAGACGGACTTCGTGAGGTCGTGACTGAACCGGAATTGTGGATAGATATGCAGATACGTCCGACCGATATCGTTCCTGAACTCGTGACTGCCTTGTCCCGCTTCGCTCCTTTCGGTGAAGGGAATACCGAACCGGTCTTCGCTCTTTCTGATATGCGGGTGAAACAGGCTCGCTTCGTGGGAAGCGGAAATAAGCATTGGAAACTTGTATTGGAGTCACCGGACGGAATGAGGTCGTTTGAGGCCATCGGTTTCTCTCTGGGGGAGCGCTTTCCGGAGATTGTTGAGGGAGATCGGCTTGATATCGCCTTCACTTTGGAGGAGAATGTATGGAATGGACGATCGTCCATTCAGCTAAAATTGGTAGATTTGTGTCTGAAAGGAGAATAGGTCCGTGTTTACCAAAGGTCAGGTGGTGTGTGTATGGCTCGTCGAAGGAGAACGGGCGAATGCTCAAGGTATGTGGAACCTGGGTGCTATCCTCAGGGTCGAGGGGTCCGGATCGGAGACGCGATACACGGTTTCGGTGCCATCGGCACATCAGGATCCTCCTTCTTATCGGGAACGGAGTGCGAAATATCCGTCGGAAGTCGGCAAGAATGAATGGAGTGGAATGGTTCTTTCTGATAACCCTCTCGTGTTGCTTTTTGCTCGCGTGGCGAGTCGGACGTTTCTCGATTCTTTCAAGCAGGGGAGGGTACTGAAACGGAGGAAGGTGTATACGGTTTCGGAAGGATGTCTCTGTTCCCCGGAACCGCCAGTTCTTTTTCGGAGGATTTTCCCATGAGAGCGAGAGCCGCCCGGAAGTATCGGGTGGCTTATTTTTTTGTGAAAAGTCGGAAAGGCATGATATAGTGGAACGGAGTATGGAAAAGATCATCCTGTATACGGACGGTGGTTCTCGAGGGAATCCGGGACCATCGGCGCTTGGAGTGTATATCGAAACGCTTAGTAAGGGCTATGGTGAGTTTTTGGGTGAGAAAACGAACAATGAGGCGGAGTATGCCGCAATCGTCTCGGCGCTCAGAAAAGTCAAGTCTCTGATCGGTAAGGAGCGAGCCAAGCAGACCGCTGTCGAGGTACGAATGGACAGCGAGTTGGCATGTAAACAGCTCAATCATGAATATAAGATCGAAAATGCGAAGCTTCAGCCATTGTTTCTTGAGGTATGGAATCTCATGCTCGATTTCGGAGACGTCGTCTTCGTCCATGTACCGAGAGAACAAAACACGCTCGCTGACGCTGAGGCGAACAAGGCGATGGATTCGGCCTTGAAGCAGCCGAATCTTCTCTGAATCCGTAAAAACCGAAAGTATGTTTCGAGGGAA
Organism: Candidatus Moraniibacteriota bacterium; assembly: GCA_041908545.1. Taxonomy (GTDB): domain Bacteria; phylum Patescibacteriota; class Minisyncoccia; order Moranbacterales; family UBA1568; genus JAGOSP01. The sequence continues at coordinate 274 of JAYRFE010000013.1, read as the reverse complement.
AAAGAAAATCGTGGCGATGTTCGTGCTGGTCGTGGGAATCGGCGGCTTGTGGTACTGGTGGCACTCGAGGCCGCCGAAGGCGTTGTGGATCAGTGAACCCATCACGAAGAGTGATATCCGGGAAACGGTTTCCGTAGTCGGGAAAATCGAACCGAATACGTATGCAGACCTTTCTTTCTTGGCTACTGGTACGGTGGATAAAGTGCTTGTTGGTCAAGGGGAAGCGGTTCGAGCAGGGGATGAGATCGCGGTTCTTGATACGGCTGTTTTGCAG
>JAYRFE010000012.1:0-8139 GCA_041908545.1 Candidatus Moraniibacteriota bacterium | reverse complement strand
CGATATTCATCATAGACGATGAGAGTCGTTTCTGGGCCGACAACAGGGAGCGGGGTATCGGCGAGAGGTCGGAAATTCGGACGTTCTTCGTCGGCGCCGAAACGGTAGAGTCGGTGGTTTTAGGAGTCGATTATATAGATATCCCATGCAGAGATATCGTAGGCGGCGGCGTGTTCGGCGAGGAGTATCGGCTCGAGATGCGGGTCGGGCGATGAACTGTGGAGATCGAGTCGATAGAGCTTGTTTTCGGAACGGTATAGCAACGAGTCGTTGACCGATGGATTGAAGCGGGGCCGAAAGATCGTGAATTGGTCGAGTTCGACGCTGAGGTCGCGGGTCTGTTTCGTTTCCGTATCTACCGAAATCACGTGTCGTTTTCCTCCGGAAAGGACAGGAAATACGAGTCGATCCACATCGGGGGACCATTCGAGATTCTCGTTCTTTTCGAAAGCGAAGGAGATATCCGGTTCGGAATAGAGCGTTTCATTGACTTCCTGTTCCGTGTCGTACATCTGGACCCCGATACGGTGAGGGCTTTCGTAGATGCCTGCGAACAGCGTCGGTTCGGGTGACTGGAAATAACGGGTCAGATGATCCGTTCCGGGGTAAGAAACGATCTCGTAATTCTTTCGCGGAAGCGTGATATTCCAGAATTCGTTCGAGATACCGCTTCTGACGACGATGCGCTTGGTCCAGGTCTGATATCCGGGCGAGCTCACTTCGATGGAGTGTTCCCCGGGTATGATGCCGGAGATATGATAGCTCTGATTCAAACGATTCAGGTCTTCGGTCGGGATTTGAACACCGTCGATCTTGATGTCGATCTCTACCGGATTGGACTTGAGGGTGATCGAACCTCCGTAGATGAAGACTCCGCGTTCGAAGTTGAAACGGTATCCGAAGGCATAAAAAAGGACGCTTCCCGAAACGACGCAAAAGGATATCACTGAAAGGAAAAAAAGCGCGAAACGCGGCTTGCCTTGGAGCATAAGAGTGGGCTGCGAAAAGAATAACGGAATACAGAAGGTCTGATCGTACCTGATGGTATGATAGCGCATCTTTTTGGCTATGGAAAGGGATTTGTCTTTTTTGCGGACTCTCCTTTTGACGTTCCGTGACGATGGGTGGTACACTCACGGCGTGTCATTTTTTCTTCGGTGAGGGAAAGTTTTCTATACGGTTTATGATGGCAGGTATCCCGTTTTTGGAGAGTATTACCGGATTGTCGAAGGACGTATCCGCAGACTTGTCTTTCTTTTTCCTGTTTGCCGCCCTGAGTCTTGCGCTCGGATTTTTCTTAGGGCGTTTCAAGCTGATCAATATCCTGATCAATGCGTATATCGCATTGGCTTTCATATCCGTGCTTCCGGAAACGGTTCTTGCGATTTCCGACTATGCGAAATCCGGTATTTTCGTCCTGCTTCTCGTTTTCCTGACCGCCATCGATAAGCGGTTGTTCGATCTGCATATTTCGAGTGCCGGTTCGGATCTTTTCTGGCGCTTGATCGTGATGAGTCTGCTCGTTTCCGGAATGCTGACCAGTATGCTGCTTTCGCTCTTGCCGAAGACCACCACGAGCGGTTTCGTGACTGAACATGTCGCTCTCGTTTTCGCTTCGCCCCTCGCGTCGATCGTCTGGTTTGCGGTTCCGATTTTTGCCCTTCTCTTTATCAACAATCGGTTGAAATAAGGGCGTATACGCTTGCCACACCCTCTTTTCTAAAAAAACCTTTATATAAAGGATTTTTCTCGGAAAAATACCAGAGAAAATCGGGAAATACTTGGAGAAGTTCCTGGGGCTTGACAGGGCGGTTTTGGCTGCTATACTGGGTAAGCAATCAGGAAGTCTACAGATTGCTTTTGTTTCTTTTTGTTTTTTTCTCCGGACACGCAGCGATGCGAGGAAAGGAGAAGAACGGAGGGATACTGCAACGAGTCCATTAACAATTTCTGTGCGAGCCAAATAAAGAAGAGAAAAAAGTTTCACAATCACAATTTTTTGTGGTTAGTCCTCTCACCTCTGCCTTGCGCAGGGGGAGACGGCGGATTCCTTTCAATTTGTTTTTCAAAGGGAACCTATTCTTCGGAATAGCGTTCCTCTGTTTTGAGAGTTTGATCCTGGCTCAGGATGAACGCTGGCGGCGTGGATAAGGCATGCAAGTCGAGTGGGTTTAGGCCCACGGCAAACGGGTTCGGAATACATAGGAATTTGCCTCAGAGTCGTGAATAATTCGGAGAAATCCGAGCTAATACACGATACGCTCTACGGAGTAAAGATTTATCGCTTTGAGATGAGCCTGTGTCCTATCAGCTTGTTGGTGAGGTAAAAGCCCACCAAGGCTATGACGGGTAGGGGGTGTGAGAGCATGACCCCCAACATTGGAACTGAGACACTGTCCAAACACCTACGGGTGGCTGCAGTCGAGAATATTCCACAATGGACGAAAGTCTGATGGAGCGACGCCGCGTGCGGGATGAAGGCCCTCGGGTTGTAAACCGCTTTTTTCAGGGAGCAATTTCGATGAGAGTACCTGAAGAATAAGAGGTTACTAACTCTGTGCCAGCAGTAGCGGTAATACAGAGACCTCAAGCGTTATCCGGATTTATTGGGCGTAAAGCGCAGGTAGGCGGGTTTATTAGTCGGATGTCAAAGACCGGGGCTCAACTCCGGGAAGGCATTCGAAACGGTATACCTAGAGAATGTGAGAGATGAGTGGAATTCATGGTGTAGTAGTGAAATGCGTTGATATCATGAGGAACACCGAAGGCGAAGGCAACTCATTGGCACATTTCTGACGCTGAGCTGCGAAAGCGTGGGGAGCGAATGGGATTAGATACCCCAGTAGTCCACGCTGTAAACGATGCATACTAGGTGCAGGGAGAATCGACCCTTTCTGTGCCGTAGCTAACGCGTTAAGTATGCCGCCTGGGAAGTACGAGCGCAAGCTTAAAACTCAAAGGAATAGACGGGGATCCGCACAAGTGGTGGAGCATGAGGTTTAATTCGACGGTAAGCGAGGCACCTCACCAGGGTGTGAACTCTAGCTGCAGGGCCCAGCAAAGGGACGTCCTTCGAGGGTGCTAGACCAGGTGCTGCATGGTTGTCGTCAGCTCGTGTCGTAAGATGTTCCGTTCAGTCGGGAAACGAGCGCAACCCTCATGAAGTGTTACATGTGTCACTTCAGACTGCCCCCTCAAAAGGGGAGAATACTCAGTTTCGTATTCTCAATTTTTGAGGGGGAGGAAGGCGAGGATGACGTCAAATCAGCATGGCCCTTTGACACCCTGGGCGACACACGTGCTACAATGGCCGACATAATGGGCAGCCAACCCGCGAGGGGGAGCCAATCCCAAAAATTCGGTCTCAGTTCGGATTGCAGGCTGCAACTCGCCTGCATGAAGCTGGAATCACTAGTAATCGTGAATCAGCCACGTCACGGTGAATGCGTTCTCGGATCTTGTACTCACCGCCCGTCACACCAAGAGAGCCGGCAATACCAGAAGGCCCCGGGTTAAATCGGGGACGACGGTAGGGTTGGTAATAAGGGTGAAGTCGTAACAAGGCATCCGTAGCGGAAGCTGTGGATGAATCACCTCCTTTCTAGGGAGTTAGGTGAGTGATGTCTGGTTCAAATTGTGAATCAGGATCACATCATTCGGTCGACCCCGATATCATGTCGGGGTGGGAATCCCGCCGTCTTGAGGACTAACCGCAAAAAATTGTGAACTTTCTTTCTTTGGAACCGAGCACCCCCTGATGGGGTGTTTTTGGTTTTTTTGGGAATTTTTGTGATATACTCGAAAGGAGATTGGAGATTGAGAAAAAAACACTTATGAACCAGTATCAGGACAGTCCGACTTTTCGTTTATTTTCTTCGACACCTTCTTTCGTGAAGGGCTTCGGAAGGATATTTGATTTTTCGGGTTCGTTGAACCGGTATCATAATCGTATACGAAGCACTCCAGAAAAAGCCGATTCTGATGCCCTAAAGAGTGATTGGGAGGCGGTTGGGCGGGACATTCAGGTTGTTCTCGGGCGTTGCAAAAAGTATGGGAAGTAGTGAAGGAGTCGTTGCGAGTGAGCATCAAAGCCGGAATTCGGAAAATGGTGTAGTAAGGAGGGAGCGCCGAGTAGAAATGTACTCCGGTCCTTTGCCTCATCCGGATCTTTTGAATCGGTATCGAGAAATTATTCCGGATGCTCCGGAGAGAATACTGAGAATGGCAGAACGGCAGAGCGAACACCGGATTGAGATGGAAAGGCGATTGATCGTGAATGGTATTTGGAATGAACGTGCCGGGTTGGTTTTCGGTTTCATAGTATGTTTGACTGCTTTGGTGTGTGGAGTATTGATTGTCCAGAGTGGATATGAGGGCTTCGGGTTCGCAGCGATTATCGCCGCTATCGCTTCCCCGATTGCCGTATTTATGTATGTGAAGCGCCGCGAGAAGGCTCTTGAACCTGATTCCGAAATCTCCCAAGAGAATTATTGATTTGTAGATTGAAGTTTCGTCTGTTGAGGAAAATGGGAAAATAGAGAGTATGAATACAAAACTTGGACAAGTGTTGGTAGCAGGAGAGCTGTTTGATCTGTCTCTTTATCGAGTGTTGCGGAGGCGGGCAACGGGCGAGATGGCGACGCTTCTGGATGAATTGATCGTGGTGGAGACGCGTCACTTGGCTTTTTGGCAGGATTTTTTCAAGATCCGAGAGGCGCGATTGGGTTTCGGCGCACGATTGCGACTCTCGGTTTTCTCCGGTTTCGCCTGGCTTTTTGGGAATGCAGGGGCGAGTTTGCTGCTTGAGGCGATCGAGATCAACGGTATCAAAAAATATCTCGAAGTCTGGGAACTTTACAAGGATCAGGAAGTCGGCCAGGCGGTACGGCAGATCCTTGATGATGAACTCAGGCATGAAGATGCCATCGTGTCGGATGCGATCACTCGCCAGGTGCACCCCGAACGCATCCGGGATATTTTTCTTGGCCTGAACGACGGTTTGGTGGAAATCCTCGGGGCAGTGAGCGGTTTTTTCATCGCGTTTCAGACCGTGTCGGCGGTGCTCATGGCGGCTTCGACGGTCGCGATCGCCGGGGCATTTTCGATGGCTGCCGGGGTATTCGTCGCGGTCGGGTCCGAGCGTGAGGCGGCGGCGGTAGAGCGGGCGAAGCGTCGGTATCTTGCTTCGAAAGAGGTTTCTGATGATGAAAATGCGCATCCGGTGAGTTCCGCCCTGATCGTCGGCGTCTCTTACTTCATCGGAGCACTCATCCCGATACTGCCGGTTTTTTTCGGCGCAAAGAGCGTTATCGTCTCGTTGATCACCGCTGGTATCGTCATTTCGGGGATTTCCTTTCTGCTGGCCTTTCTTTCAGGTATGGACGTAAAACGGCGCATCGTAACCAATCTTATTATTATCGCGCTGGCGGTCGGTGTGACGGCCCTGATCGGGTTCGTGGCGAGGTATTTTTTCGGAATGGTACTATAATTTCTTCAGTGGAACATCGCTTATGCAGGCTTTTTTGAAATCGATTCCATGGTCGAAACGTCTTCTTCTTGGATCCGCTCTTTTTTGTGGAGGACTCCTTTTCGGAGCGGTGGTAATCGAATATACGGTGAAACTTATTCCCTGTCCACTTTGCATCGCGCAGCGGATTTTTTTCGGGTTGGTAGGGCTTACGGCTCTGGTCGGATACTTCGGATGGTCGGATCGTTTCGGTATTCGGGTAATCGGGAGTCTGATGTTCTTTTTTTCCCTGCTGGGAGGCACTATCGCTCTTCGACAGGTGTGGATGCAGCATTTTCCGCCGGTCGGATTCGATCCGACCAAATGTGCCGTTTCGTTCGGCTCATTCGTCGAGTCGTTCCTTCAGGCACTCGGTGGGGCGGGGAATTGCGCTGTCCGTGATTTTACCCTGATCGGTTTGGCGCTTCCTGAATGGTCGCTCCTTTCCTTTCTCGGGCTATTGGCCGTTTCGTTTTGGTTGATACTGCGAACTGAGGGTTCCGAATGAAATGTTGTCGGAAAATAAGACACGATCCCGGCACGGTCAAGGGCTGTCGGGATCGTGTTTAGTGTAAGATGTGTCCTCGGCAGGGCTCGAACCTGCGACCCCTTGGTTCGAAGCCAAGTGCTCTGATCCGCTGAGCTACGAGGACGCGTATGCTCTCAATCAAGGCTACCTCGAGGACCTCTTTTCGTCAATGGAGAGGCGATGTTGTATAATGAATCGGTAACCTTTTGTATTTTTCGTATGAATGACGAAGTGACGAAAAGAATCATGGTGTTGGTGTGGCTCCTGCTTGCTTTTGCCGCACTCGGGTATGTCTATCAGTATGGTCGTTCGATCAAGCAGACGTATCCCGCCCGTTCTTTTTCGGTGGAGGGTGATGCGAAGATGACCCTTATCCCGGATATCGCCACTTTTTCCGTCAGTGTCGTTTCGGAAGGAAACAGAGTGCCGGATGTTCAGAAAATGAATACCGAAAAAATGAATGCGGTACAGGCTTTCCTGAAGGAATCCGGTGTAGAGAAGAAAGATCTGCAGACGACACAGTACTCACTAAGTCCGCGTTATGATTATTCGGTCTGCGATGAGACAGGAAAGTGTCCCGCTCCGAGAATTTCAGGGTATACGCTGGCACAGGAATTGACCGTGAAGGTTCGTAATACGGAAAAGCTCGGTGACATGCTCTCCGGGGTGACGGATAAGGGAGCAAATACGGTTTCAAGTGTGACTTTCAGTGTCGATGATGAGAAAGAAGCCCGGAACGCTGCTCGTGAGGAAGCGATTGCTGAAGCAAGAAAGAAAGCGAAAGATATGGCGAAGGCGGGAGGATTCGGTGTCGGGAGACTTATCTCTCTCTATGAGGATCAAGGGGGGTCTCCGCAGCCGATGTATGGCCGGGGGGGTGGTGTAGCGGCGGATTCATCGAAAGCCTCATTTGCTGAGGTAGCACCATCCATAGAACCGGGGACTCAGGACTCGACTGTTCGAGTGACTCTCACTTTTGAAATTGCCGATTGAGTTTGGCTCATGTCGTGAGGAAAAATACTGAAAACACCCTCTCGAGAGGGTGTTTTCAGTATTTTGAAGAATAGGGAAGGTTTATTGTCCGGCCTCTTGGACATCATGCGCTGTCCGGTCCTGGATATTCTTGACCGCGTCCCCAGCCTTCTGTTTAGCCTCGAGTCCCGTTTCGAGTTGTCCTTTCATCCCTTCGGCCCCGATCGGCTCATACGTTCCTATCGACGTATTTCCGTCCGTGTCCTGTTTTTTCGTTGATCCGATTTTCTGATATCCGAATGCGAAAAGGAGCATAAGCGCTACGACGATCAGAAGACCGATAAGTCCGAATCCCGGTTTTCTTGAGGGGGTGTGTTTTGTGTGGGTTTGCATGACGTTATTTTAGCGTATTTCTCCGAAAGCGGAAAACCGCCCACTGAAGAGTCGGGCGGTTTCATTTTTACGGAAAGTACTCGCTTGGAGGCTAGCATTTCTTGCACGATCCGGAACCGCAGCAGGAGTCGGTATTTTTTTCGTCGTTCTTCTCGGAACACTGTTGGCGGCATTGTCTGCATGGACAGTGGGCGAAAATCATGAGCCCGCCGATAATAGCGAGATTTTTCAGGAAAGAAGTCATTTGCATCTGGCCGTCATCTCCACTCCAGCCCGTGTGATACATGAGGGTAGCGAGAGCGGTGAAGACGATGAGCATCCAGGCTGCCTGGCTCTTTTTATAGTTGAACATGAGCATGAGGCCGCCACCGAGTTTGAGGATGATGGCGATGACGAGAGCGATGGTCGCCAGCGACATCGGAAGACCGATATTACCAAGACCGGTTCCGACAAAACCGATCATGTTCTTGAAATTCAGGAGGAATCCGAAACCGCCGACGACAAAGAGGAGTGAGAGGAGGATACGTGGCCCGTGTTGTTTCGTGATACAACCCTTTTCTGCGCACATCATATGAAAGAGATGTTAAGAAATTATCGTACGGAAAGTATAGCGCATTTCCGGCCTTAGGGAAAGAGAGGGAAAAACAAAACCCCCGAGGGGGGTGACTACAGGGAATTGAACCCTGATTCATGGTACCACAAACCATTGTCCTACCATTGAACGATAGTCACCCCTCTT
>JAYRFE010000011.1:0-3109 GCA_041908545.1 Candidatus Moraniibacteriota bacterium | reverse complement strand
GAGCAGTCCAGAACTGTAGAGCCTCTGAATCTGCTCTGCCGGCGTCCCTTTGTTGCTCACGAGTGTGAGCAAGTTTGCCGCTTGTTGCCAGGAAGCATCGGTACTCATAGGAATCTCCTATTGAGCGCTACGTCTTGCGGGTAGCGTGACTATCGGCTCTCGAAGGATTCGAGTTTGCCATAGCAGAGAAAGGCCTAAATGTAGCCACTTTCTGCTATGGCAAATACCCTGTGATTTTTAAAGTGGCAGTTTCCAGAATCTAACGCAACGGATACCATATCCGTATGCATACACCATACAAGCGCCTCTCCTCGGCTGAGCGCGAAGAAATCAGCCTCGGGCGGGAACAGGGAGAATCCATAACCGATATCGCGAAGCGACTCGAACGGGCTGTCAGTACCATATCGGGAGAATGCGCCCGAAGCCCGGGAAAGTACCGGGCATATGAGGCAGGAAAAGACGCATCGAGGAAAGCAGCGTCGCGGAAGCAAGGAAAAACGAAGATAGCCAAATACCCGATTCTGAAGCGGTATGTGGAATCCAAACTCGGAAGTTGCTGGTCTCCGGCGCAGATAGCCGAGAGACTCAAAACGGAGTATCCTTCTGATATGACCATGCGCATCTCACCGGAAACCTTGTATCAGTACGTATACGTCCTCCCGAGAGGATCGTTAAAACAGACGCTCATCAAGGGACTCAGACAAGAGCGGAAGTATCGAAGAACAAGGAAACAGGCTGGTTCGAAAATACCGGAAACGCGCGGAAAAATCGCCGATATGCTCTCCATCGAGGAACGACCGACAGAGGTAATCGATCGCATCGTCCCCGGACACTGGGAGGGAGATCTCATTATCGGGAAATACAAACAGAGCGCAATCGGAACGCTTGTGGAACGGACGACTCGATACACTATCATCGTCCCACTGAAAGAAAAGGATTCGGTGTCGGTACGGAAGGCGTTTGCAAAAGAGATTCGAACACTTCCGAAAGAGCTGACAAAAACATTGACCTATGATCAGGGGAAGGAAATGAGCGACCACAAACGATTCACTTTTTCGACCGGAATGCAAGTGTACTTCGCTCACCCGGCAAGTCCGTGGGAACGAGGCACGAATGAGAATACGAACGGACTTCTCCGACAGTACTTTCCGAAAGGAACTGACTTTAGAAATATCACCACACGTGAACTGAAGCGGGTACAACGGTCACTCAACGGACGGCCGAGAAAAGTGTTAAAATACGCGACGCCTCAAGAAGTTTTTAATCAAATCGTTTCGTTAGATTCTAGGAGGTAAGGTTCAAAAAATAATTATACACCTTTTTAGACTTGATGTCAATAAAAAAAGAGGCTTTTGAAAGTCTCTTTCTTGATTTGTGGACCTGAGGAGAATCGAACTCCTGACTCAGCAATGCGAATGCTGCGTAATACCACTTTACTACAGGCCCTGGTCGGCGAGGGAGGGGTGACCCGTTTCTTTTCAGCCACCCGCAAAACACCAGAATTCTAGCACAAAGAGGCTCCGCGTCAATCCGAAACATCCGGGCATGCGATCCGAATATCCGGAAAATGGCTAATGCACGATGACGGTTGTCCCTTCCGGCGCCCATTCATAGACCGTCTTGGCCGCTCCTACCCCGAGACGGACGCAGCCATGCGATACCGGACGTCCGAGATGATTCGCCCCTTCCTTATACCCGCCCGGCCACTCAGGAAGCTCATGAATCCCGTACTTCCCATCAGGTGTGATCGCCATCCAATACGGCATGTAGAGCAGATAGCGTTTTGACCACGGACGAAGAGCCTTGTTATGTATGGTATATTCCCCTTTCGGTGTATCCATACCCGCCAGGCCAGACGAAACGACAAAAGCATCCACTAGACTCCCGTCCTCAAAAATCGTCATGACCTGACTTTTAAGATTAATATCGATATATTTTCCGCTTATTCTTTGTGGTCGAGTAAAACGTTTCACTTCGACAAGGCGCGTTTGCAAGTCCGTACTCCAGGTGCCGGGCGGCGAAGGAAGCGTCGTGAATGTCGAATGGAAGATGTCCATCGCCGCTTCCGCTTCTCTGTCACGCTGCCGATACCCGACCGTGAGGGTGTATGTCACACCATCCTGAAGCGGCGTTTGCGGAAGCAGACTGAATTCCGTTTTCTCGGGATTATTCTCGAAAACCAGTTCGACTGGCGGATCAAGCGCGAAATCGACGAAGAAATACTTCACCGAGGACGAGAAACGCACCCTGATCGGGTCCTCGACACCGAGGACGACATCCGTCATCGTGTCGGAAGGAGAGACCGATATGACTTCCGGAACGATGAACGCGCGCCAATCCTCACCCCGAAGCGCGGACTGGTAGACGAGCGGATCCTGTCTCGGGACAATGACATTTCCGGTCTGAGGCGTTCGCCACCAGAGGAGTATCCCGGAGAAAAGCATGAGGCCGAATATCAGGACAAAGAAACTTCGCATCGCATTATATGGTTTTCCGGATCAGATCATCTTTCTCTTCCACCGACCATTCGAGAAGCGTATCTCCCGAGCCGAACAGGAATCTCGTTTCGAATTTTTTTCCTTCGAGAAGCAGCGGCAACCAATGGATATCATCCGGCCACATGTCCGCATACGGGATATCCTGAAATCGGAACCAGCGTGGCTCCATTTCCTCAGTCTCGATGATTTCTCCGGAATAGTCCTGGCAACGGAATACATGGACTTCGAGTATCGTACCCAGGTCGCTTGAAAACTCAAACTCGTGAATCCCTACCGGCATCAAATCACGGACGACGATACCGGATTCCTCTTTTGTTTCCCGAACTGCCGCTTCCTCGATACTCTCTCCCGGACTCAGCTTCCCCCCGAAGCCATTCCATCGTCCGGATCCGAAACCGCGCTTCTTCAGACCAAGCAGAATTTCACCTTCACGGAGGACGAAACAGAGCGTAAACAACTTTCTCATAGTTTTTACGACTCCTCAAGAATCAGACGCCGCTCGAATCCTCCCCGCTCTTCCCGTTTTTTCTTCTGAAGAGCCACGATATCCTCAAGCGCCCAGCCCTGCTCCTTCAGTATCGCGGTAATCACCTCGAAAACATCCGCCATTT
>JAYRFE010000010.1:0-10354 GCA_041908545.1 Candidatus Moraniibacteriota bacterium | reverse complement strand
TGGTGAAGATTTTTCAGCGATGGACGAGACAACTAAAGAAAGTCTGACTCGATGGATTAAACGTGAGGCATATTCTGAGACTGAATACGCCTCTCAACTGCAAGACTTAGCGGACGGTCTCGGATTTTCACCCCTGACCGGGCAGATTGTGGCTATCGGAGTCTTGGACGCGGAGCGTGAGAAGACGGCCGTCTACTATCAGTCGGGCGGAGAAGGGAAGGAAATTATTGAAGAGGAAGGTTGCAAGTACGAAGCGTTGTCAGAGAAGGATATGCTCACAAAATTCTGGGGGATTGCGCGTCAGTATGATACTTTCGTCACGTTTAATGGGCGTTCATTTGATGTGCCGTTTCTCTGGACACGTTCGGCAGTGCATGGAGTGAAGCCGACCAAGAATCTCATGGCGAATCGGTATCTCGGTTCTCAGCCTTGGAATGCCAAACATATCGATCTTTTCGATCAGTTCTCCTTCTATGGATCGGTGCGCCGCAAAGGGAGTCTTCATCTGTGGACGCGCGCTTTCGGTATCGAGAGCCCGAAGGATCAGGGAGTGACCGGGGATGATGTGTGGGGACTGTTCAGGGAGGGGAAGTGTCAAGAAATCGCCCGTTACAATGCCCGAGATCTCCGGGCGACACTCGCGCTGTATCGGCGGTATCGGGACTATTTTACCTTTCCTGATGAACGGGGGTAGAGCTTCTTACCCAGCCTGCAAACTCTTGCTTTTTTAGTAGATATACCCTAGTGTGAGCGGAGCTGTTTTTTAGTGTATGGCATACAGCTAATTTTGAGTTTCTTCACAACCAGAACCGAAGAGGGAGTCTATTATGTTTACTGCTCTTACAAATAAACTTGAAGAAGCATCGCTGCCCGTCTTTCTAATGCTGGTGTTGATGGCATTAGGTGTGTTCATGGGTGCTGGTTCGCTTTTGTTTAACTTGATTTTTCCAGATGCAAAGAGAGATAGTCAGAGAAAGGCTCATGCTTACTCTGAGTATTTGAGCACACATCAGTGCGAACATACCGGTCACATTTCCGTTTCAGGCGGGCGTCAAAATGGTGTTGTGTACAAGCAATACCGATGTAACAATGGTCTTTTTCTGGACTATGAAATCAGGGACCTTGCTCTGCGTGAGATGGCAAAGTAGGGAGAGTGATTGTTTGCTGCCCGCTTAGGATACGATTGCATCACGTGTCCTAGCGGGTTTTCTTTTTGCATTACAATATGTTTGTCCGTATAGGTGAATCGATGAGCACAGGTAGGGCCTTTTTGCCCAGTCTTCCGTCAGACAGAGGGTTTTGCTACAATGCGGACGTGACGATTGATTGAGAATTCTATGGATGTCCAGATACTGCTCCGTGATTTCAAGACGCGCTTTGATCCGAAAATCAGCGCGTATTTTGATACGGTCGAAGCGAACGCGAAAGAGGAAGATGCCCTGATCACGGAAGCACTGCGGCATGTCCGTGCCCTGACGCTTGCGGGGGGGAAGCGACTCCGACCAGCCTGCATGTTTTATGGCTATCTTGCCGGCGGAGGTACCGATGAGGAAGTGATTCTCGAGACGGCCGTGTCGATCGAACTGCTCCATACTTTTCTTCTCGTGCATGATGACATCATCGATCGGGATGATTTCCGGCATGGGGAACCGACATTGCATCGGCGATATGCCGAGTTCGGTCGGAAGTATTTCCCCGATCGCGATGTGGAGCACTTCGGAAATTCGATCGCGCTCATCGTCGGAGATCTGCTTTCCGCCATGAGCAATGACATCATTTTCCGGGCGCCTTTTCCTCAAGCGCGGATATTCGAGGCGCTTTCCCGGTTGCAGTCGGTAGTGTCGTACACCGTCATCGGTCAGGCGCAGGACATCTACATGGAGTATCGGCGGGAGGCGACGGAGGAGGAGATCTTGAGGATGTACAAGAATAAGACTGCCCGGTATACCATGGAGCGGCCTATTCAGATGGGGTTGTTGCTCGCGGGAGATCCAGGACCGCTTGCCGATCAACTGAGCGGATACGCCTTGCCGCTCGGTATCGCGTTTCAGATTCAGGATGATATTCTGGGAGTATTCGGTTCGGAAGCGAAAATCGGGAAGCCGGTCGGATCCGATATCCAGGAGGGAAAACTGACTCTGCTGGTCGCATATGCCCTGGAACAAGGTACGCATGAACAAGGAGAAGAATTGCGCCGTATCCTTTCTCTCGGGACCGGTCTTACTTCCGAAGATATCGAGCGTTTCCGGTCCTTGATTCGGGAAACGGGATCCTTGGAGCGGGCGCGAGGAATGGCGAAACGATACGTTCAGGAAGGCAAGCAGGCCTTGAGAATGGTGCAGGGGAGTCTCCCGTTGCGTTCGTTTGACTTTTTTGAGGCTATCGCCGATTATATGGCGGAGCGGGAATATTAATTCACTTGGATAAAAACCATGCAGACAGGCAAGACTCTTCCGAATCATGTCGTCATCATCCCGGATGGGAATCGCCGCTGGGCTCGTGAGCGTGGCCTTGATCCGTGGAAAGGGCATGAGGCGGGAGCCGAAAATACGGAGAGATTGATACGGGAAGCAAGACGGCTCGGTATCCGGGAAATTTCTTTCTGGGGGTCATCGATAGAAAATCTGACCAAGCGGCCGCTTGCTGAGAGTAAGGCGCTTCTGCGTATTTACGAGACGTATTTTTCCAGGCTCGCCGAGAGCGAGGAGATCCATGCTGATCAGGCGCGGATTCGGTGCATCGGTCACTGGGAGGAACAATTCCCGGACTCATTGAAAAAGGTGCTCTCCCGGTGCATCGAGTCGACCAAGGGGTATGACCGTTATTTCCTGAATTTTTTTCTTGCTTACAGCGGAAACGATGAAATGCGTCTCGCTTTCGAAAAAGTGAGTCGGGAATTGCCGCCGGGTGAACGGGTGACCGATGAGCTCATCAAGAAGCACCTGATGACTCATGAGCTTCCACCGGTCGATTATCTGATCCGGACCGGAGGAGAGCCTCACCTTTCGGCGGGCTTCATGATGTGGGATATAGCCAATTCCCAACTTTTCTTTTCGGAGAAATTGTACCCGGATTTCGGTCCAGAGGCGTTTTCTGCGGCCATAGCGGAATATCAGGAACGGGGACGGAGATTCGGTTCGTAGGAAGTTTCTCAGGGCCCCTGTTGACAAAACTTTGGCTTTTGCTACAATAGTCAATACATTTTGAAAAATCGCATAGGTTCAGGGCAAGAGGTGCCACACGCTGCAATTCAGGAATGAGGGTCGGTTCGCTTCGGAAAAAAATACTCACCTTTGTTTTTGTTTTGTTCGAGAAGCGCCTTTCCTGGAAAGAGCACAACGCAAAGAAAATATGGGAAATGGAAAAGACGTGATCCGCATGGACGGGGAGGTAACAGAAGCTCTTCCAGGAACGACTTTTCGGGTTCGGCTCGATAATGGGCATGAGATTCTCGGACACATATCGGGGAAGATCCGGGTACACTATATCCGTTTGTTGCCGGGAGATCGCGTGACGGTCGAGATGAGTCCGTACGATCTCTCCAAAGGCCGGATCGTGCAGCGGCTGAAATTTTAAGATATCGAAATCTAAAGTCATGAAGGTCAGACCATCGGTGAAGAAAATCTGTGCGCGCTGCAAGGTGATCAAGAGGAAACGCGTGATTCGCGTGATTTGCAGTACCCCGAAGCATAAGCAGCGACAAGGATAATAAAGGCAATATGATAAGAATCGCAGGTATCAACATTCCCGATAATAAGCGCATTGAAATTTCTCTGACGTATATTTACGGTATTGGTCGGACGACCAGCCAGAAGATTCTGGATGAGCTCGGTATCGATCGCAATATCCGTACGAAGGACCTGGTTGAGGGGGTGGCGAATAAGCTGCGCGAGGCCGTGGAAAAGAAATACCATGTCGAAGGGGAGCTGCGCCATGAGGTGAAGCAGAATATCAAGCGTCTGAAGGAAATCGGTTGTTATCGCGGATCGCGCCATCAGAAGAATCTCCCGGCACGGGGGCAGAGAACGAAGACGAATACCCGTACCGTCCGGGGTAATGTCCGTAAGACCATGGGAAGCGGCCGTAAGAAGGCGTCCGAGAAGACCTAAACCGGAAAGAGTGTTTCCTGAGCTAATAGATTTTTTTGAGGTACGGACCTCTAAACGATAAGGAGAAAATATGACAGAAGACGTACGAAAAACTGAAGAAGCCGTGGCTCCGGTCGCGGAGGAAGCGACCAAGAAGAAGAAGTCTTCACGACGTCAGATCCTGAGAGGGCGCGCCACCATCCAGTGCACCTATAATAATACGATCATTTCCTTGACCGATATCAGCGGAAACGTGCTCGGCTGGTCGAGCTCCGGCCATATGGGTTTCAAGGGAGCCAAAAAATCGACCCCGTATGCGGCGACTCAGGTGGTATCCGACGTGACCGAGAAGGTGAAGAAGTTCGGTCTGCAGGAAGTGGAAGTGTTCGTGAACGGTGTCGGAAACGGTCGCGAGGCTGCGATTCGTGCTCTGGCGAACAATGGTTTTTCTATTCTCGGTATCAAGGATACGACTTCGGTTCCGCATGGGGGATGCCGTCCTCGGCGTCCTCGGCGTATTTAAGAGATAAGTCAGTGAAGTGAAATTATGCCTAAGATTGATTCCAAATGTAAGCTCTGTCGTCGTGCCGGGGAAAAGCTTTTCCTGAAGGGAGAACGTTGTGTTTCTCAGAAATGCGCCATGGTACGCCGCCCGAATACTCCTGGTGTGCACGGGGGTACTCCGTCGCGCAATCAGAGCGAATTTGGCAAGCAGTTGGCAATGAAACAGAAGATTAAGCGTATCTACGGCGTCCTCGAGAAGCAGTTCCGCTGCCACTATGCCGAAGTGAAGCGCCAGAAGGGTGTGACGGGAGATCTGCTCCTTTCCCGGCTTGAACGGCGTATGGACAATGTCGTCTATCGTCTCGGATTCGCTCCTTCCCGGGTGACGGGTCGGCAGCTGGTTTCACACAAGATGTTCACGGTCAATGGCAAGCGCGTCAATGTCCCTTCGTTCGAGCTTCATGTCGGCGATGTCATCCGTTTGAAGGATACGAAGCGGGAGAAGACGTACACCAAGAATCGTATCGAGATGCTGAAGGAGAAGAAAGATGTCCCGGTATGGCTGGATTTGAATAGCGAGAAGCTTGAGGGTACCGTCGTGAGTCTTCCGGCACGTGGCGATATCGGGGTCACGGTCGACCCGCAGATGGTCGTCGAGTATTACTCGAAATAATTCTAAATCATCGCTCATAAAAGTTTTTAACCCTATCTCTATGATCGCTATCCCACAAAAGCCGGAGTACATCTCACTCGGTGAGAATCATGGAAAATTCGAGATTCTCGGATGCTATCCTGGATATGGAACGACTTTGGGCAATGCGCTTCGGAGAGTGTTGCTTTCTTCGCTTGAAGGGGCGGCCATCCGTTCGGTCAAGATCACGGGTGTGACGCATGAGTTCACGACTATTCCGGGCGTCATGGAAGACGTGGTTCAGATTCTTCTCCGCCTGAAGCAGATTCGTTTCCGGTTGCATGGGGATGAACCGGTCAAGATCGCTCTCAAGGTGAAGGGTGACCGTGTCGTGACCGCCAAGGATTTCAAGGTCCCATCGAATATAGAGATAGTCGATGGAGATCAGATGATCGCGACGATCACCGATAAGAAGACGGAATTGGAGATGGAAGTCGAGATCGACCGCGGAGTCGGATACGTCTCAGTAGAAGCTCGTGATCGTGAAGAGCGCGAAATCGGGGTCATTGCCGTCGATTCGATCTATTCACCGGTGAAGCGCGTCAATTACGAAGTCGAAAACATGCGCGTCGGAAAGCGGACTGATTATGACAAGATCACGCTTGAAATCGTGACTGATGGAAGCATCACTCCGGAGGAGGCCTTTATGAAGAGTGTCGCCATCCTGATCGATCAGTTCACCGCCCTGTCTGAGTCGAGAGTCGATAAAGAAGTCGAGGTGACCGTCAAGGCGGATGTGGAAGAGGTATCGGAAGCGGCCGAAGAGGCGCCGAAAGAGGAGAAGAAATCGAAAAAGAAGACTACCGAAGAAGTTAAGTAGGGTCGTGATTTGATGAGATGGAAGTATGCATCACAGGAATAAAGGTCGCATTTTAGGTCGTGAACGCAATCAGCGGAGAGCCCTTATCAAGGGCTTGCTCGCCAGTTTGGTATTGCATGGCCGTATCATGACGACGGAAGCCAAAGCGAAGGAAACGAAGAATTTTATCGACCAGCTTGTCAATAAGGCGAAAAAAGCGAAGCGGACTGATGGTGTCGGGCAATTGGCGATGGTTCGGATGGTCCGCCAGCGTCTTCCGAAAGATGCAGCCGACAAGATGCTTTCCGAGGAATTCGTGAGTCGTTTTTCCGGAAGAGAAAGCGGGTATACGCGCGTTATCAAGGTGGAGGCTCGCAAAGGAGATGGTGCTCGGAGAGCGATTATCGAATTTGTTTCATAGTATCCTCCGTTAAATGAGAAGTAATGGTTATGGCAACAGCGAAGAAACAATCAGTGAACCGGGTGTATCATCAGTTCGATGCGCAAGGAAAGGTGCTTGGCCGTCTGGCGGTCGAGGTCGCGTTCGTGCTCTCCGGAAAGAAGAAGGTCGGGTACGCGCCGCATATCGATGGTGGTGACTGTGTCGTGGTCATCAATACCGATGGTCTGGTTGTCACCGGGAACAAGCGTGCCGATAAGATGTACCATCATTTCAGCGGTCACCCGAGTGGTATCAAGTCTATCGCGTTTCAGGACCAGATGAAGAAGGATTCGCGGAAGATTTTCTGGAAGGCGGTGTACGGGATGCTCCCGAAGAATAAGCTGCGCGATCGTATGTTGACCCGATTGAATCTCTATCAGAACGCCGAGCACACGCATAAGACCATTCATGTGCAACATGATTAATCACTTTTCTTGATTCATAGCAGACAGCCGTATGGTAACAAAGACCGTAAAAACGAAGGAAGCAACGGAACGATACATCGCCGCAGTCGGTCGCCGCAAGACAGCGGTGGCTCAGGTGCGTATCACCCCGATCACTGATGAGAAGGACATGACCCTGGTCGTGAATGGTCGCGATGCCAAAGAATATTTCGGGTTGGCAGCTTATATGTCCAATGCCTTCTCTCCGCTGAACGTAGCCGGTATGAACGGAAAGTTCAGCGTGTCCGTTCTGGCGGAAGGCGGAGGCGTGCATGGTCAGTCCGACGCCACCAAACTCGGTGTGGCCCGGGCGCTCGTCAAGTTCGACATGAACTTGCGCGCCATTCTCAAAGCACAGAAGCTCCTGACTCGCGATTCCCGTTCGGTAGAGCGCAAGAAGCCGGGTTTGAAGAAGGCCCGTCGCGCCCCACAGTGGTCGAAGCGCTAACCGACTCCTGCACGAAAGAAATAAAGCCCCGACTAATCGGGGCTTTTCGTTTGGGTGGATGGGGGATAGAAAAAGAACCCAAAGTGTGGCTTTGGGTCCGAAAATAGGTCTTTACTTTGTGTTATTCGAGTGGTGTTGATGCAGAGGTGATACATGCCTGCGCGATATCTTTCGCGCGGATTTCTTCAGGGGAGAGGCTTCCATCCTTCAATCCGAGGATGTCGAGGACGAAGCAGTATAGGAGCATCTGTTGCTTCGTGTTCCAGTCTTTCTCTTGGATCATCCGGAGGAGAACGAGTGCCGGTTCCCGATCACGGGCCTTGACGTATTCAATCGCTCCGTACAGTAGGCACTGGCTTGGCGATGTCGGTTCTTGACAGGCCATGATATCGGCAATTTCGGTCAGGCCGATTTCCCGGAACACTTCCGGATCGAGCGTGTGGACGAGTCCGGCGAAGAGGAGATTCTCTTCCACATCGGTTCTCTTCCGGAGTCGCTTGTTGAGTCGGCCGTTCTCTCTGAGGAGTTGGAAAAGCAGGTTGACTACCGTCCTCGATCGCTCGTAGTCGGGGGAGTCTTTGAGTTGTTTGACGAGCCCCTCGAGTTCTTTTCGATGTCCTTTGGACACTTTCTTGACGATTGATTCGATGATACTCCGTACCTCGACGGAGCGGGCATCCGCCATGCCATGGAGAACCCTGTTTTCCTCGGGAATCCGTGTTGGATGAACACCTTTTCTCAGGCGAATCCGGCTGAAAAATTGAGGCGATCCCGCTAATTTTTTTGTTGTCAGCATACGAAGACTCACTTTCTTGGTGATTGTTCAGGAACTGCTTTGAATGCGAGTTTTTTGGTGTAATACAGAAAAAAAGAGTGTCAGCCACTCCTTTTTTCTCTACTCTTCCAAAAAACTCAACCTTTTTATTATATACCTAAATACCGTATTTGTCAATTACTTTCTTCGTTTCTTCCTTTTTTAGAGGGTTTTTTCGAGAAACTCGTGAATCCTGATAAGGGAGTTTCGCTCTTCCGCGATAATAGCCTCACGTGTTTCGACGGAATAACCGGTTTCACCTTCGTGTTCCCGGTCGATGGCTTGGGGAAGGATACGGAAATATTCTTCCCGGGACGCTTCGAAAGTTCGCATGTCTTCATCGATCCAGAGGCGGGCCAATCGCGGATCGATGAATCCGTCATGGGATTTTCGGATCAGGATGGCGATGGTGGTGAGAAAGGGATTGCCTTTCTTGTAGGTCCGGGCGGAGTGGATGGCATCGAAAACATCGGCGAAACGGAGAATGGTGGCGATACGGAGCGCGGACTGCGAGACCGGATACGATTCTTCTTCATCGAGCGGCCGTTCGTGGTGATTGGAGACGAGGGCGACGAAGGTGTCATCGAGTCCGTAGGCGCGGGCTATTTCTCCGGAGAAGTCCTGATGTGTATTGATGATTTCGCCTAAGGTCCGGTCGGGATCGAGGCCTGATTCAGAGAGGAGACTCCGCTGTTCCGGCGTGAGGCAGTATGAAAAAGGGACCAGGTCCTTTTCGCGGAGATTATGTGAGGCTCCGGCCGTGAGTTTTTCGGTGAGGACGACTTCGGCCTGTTCCGCGTTGCATCGGTCCTGTGAGCAGAAATGCCTGATGCAGAGTTGATGCCACTCGTGATCGGTCAATGGATTGTTGAGAATGAGGTCTTTGAGTGGAATGCCGATTTTCCCGACATCGTGCAGGAGCGCGGCGATAGCGAGGGTGGTCCCCGGGATATGTTCCCTTTCCAGCTCGGATCTTAGGAAGGTTCCGATCGGATGCGTGCTTCTGAGTTTGCGTTCGACGATCTGATAGGTGCGGATGCAGTGATGGAAGGTCTCTGTGTCGAACAGTTCGAGTAGGGTGAGCATTTCCCAGTGTGCCGGAGAAAGAGCGGGGAGGATATCGGAGAGTTTTTCCCGGATATGGGTGTCCGATTGGAGGCGGAGAACTTGTTCCTGGAGAAGCGTATGGTTTTCCGGAGTCCGGAAACTTTCGAGTATGACTCGATGATTGCCGGATTGGCAGAGTGTTCGTGCGCGACGTTCCCGATCGAAGACATGCTCATCGGAAGAGCGGTTTTCGATATGGGGAGATTCCTGTTCTATGAAGGGTCTTTCCGGAGGCATAGGGTTTGGTTTTTGCGGGTGTCGATTTTATTGGGTGAAGAAGTTGTTGAATTCAGGAAAATCGATGGAGAGAAGTTCTGAAGAGTCCCCGGTGTCCTTGACGAAGAAGATCTGGTTCCGGTTGACACGGGAGAGGACCTGGATCGGGGGTCGTTCGAAGCGGATAAGTTCGCTGATATTGCGCCGATCCCGGTTGTCGAGTTCGGTGACGAAGACCTGCGTGCCTTTGACATAGAGGATATGTTCATAATCCTTCGTCCACTGGACGAAGGAAATGTCGTCCGCGAAACGGCCGATCTGCCAGACAGAATCTTGGTCGCGTTTGGGTTGTACTTCCCAAGGGCGGATGAAGTAGACGGATGTTTCGTGGGAGGAAAAGAAGAGGAGTTTTTTTCCGTCGTCGGAAAACTGAACACCTTGGATATCCCGCTCGGCGAGTGTCCGGAGGGGATTGTCGTCAAGATAGGCGTTGAAAAACGTGAGCTTTCCGCTTTCGGAAAGGATGGCGATGCGATATTCATCATAGACGATGAGAGTCGTTTCTGGGCCGACATCAGGGAGCGGGGTATCGGCGATAGGTCGGAAATTCGGACGTTCTTCGTCGGCGCCGAAACGGTAGAGTCGGTGGTTTTCGGAGTCGATGATATAGATATCCGATCCTGAGATATCGTAGGCGGCGACGTGTTCGGCGAGGAGTAGCGGCTCGAGAGGCGTGTCGGGCGATGAACTGTGGAGATCGAGTCGATAGAGCTTGTTTTCGGAACGGTATAGCAACGAGTCG
>JAYRFE010000009.1:0-5049 GCA_041908545.1 Candidatus Moraniibacteriota bacterium | reverse complement strand
TACCCATGAAGATCCCCTTTCGTTTCGTTGAACGCGGTGAGTGGGAGTCGCTTGAATCAAGCCAATGCTATTTTTAAGCCTGTTGAATGACTCGTGGTTTGCTACTCAAAACCCGTCGATAAGGGATCTTATCGGCAGCCGCATTGTAGGAGAGATCCTTCTTTCCGTCAATGAGCGTTCTCTGATTCGATAGTCAGTCGATTCTTCTGCCGAGAGAGTATCCGATGGAGATGCCGGCAAAACCGCCGATCGTACTCCAGAATACCGATGACAGCGAGAATGGGCTTCCTCCCTAAAGCAGGGGAATAGAGCCCCCGATGATGCTCCCGATGAAGAGGAAAGTGAAGATGAGTGTTCTGGTCATGAGGTTTCGGATGAACCAATAGCGAGTGAGGTGAGTTGTTTGGAAGAGAGGAATCGAGCGAGGAGTTCGGATGGCGTTTCGACGGTGTCCCCGCCGGCCTCTTCGAGCGCTTCCTTGCTGTTGAGTCCCCAGGTGACCGCCAGCATGTCGATACTGCATACCCGGCAGGCTTCGATATCACGTACTTCGTCGCCGATATAGATGACGTCTTTCGGATCGAGATTTCTTCGGATGAGGGTTTTCTTGAGTGCCAACGGTTTTCTGAAGACGCCACTGCTCTCGATAAAATCGAATGAGAGACCATCTCTTTGTAAGAGCATTCCTATCGTTTCGGTAGAGTTCGAGGATACGATGCCGGTCCTATAGCCTTGTGCCTGGAGCGTTTCGATCACATGTTTCATTCCTGGAAACAGGGATACTTTTTCAGTACGGAGCCGGTATTCCGCATGTGCCCGTCGGGAGAATCCCCAGAGTTTCCAGAAGGGGATTTTCAATCGGGTCCGCAGTATTTCTCGGGCACTCCGGTTCTTGAGGAGCGGGATTTCCTCCTGACGGATGGGGAGATAGTCGTAGATGGGAGCGAGCACATTGCAGATCTCGATGAAGGTCTGCATCACGTCGACGAGCGTGCCGTCGAAATCAAAAAGAATGACTTTTTTCGTTCCGAAGAAATCAGGGGTATCGGAGGGGGAATTCATGGATTTCGGGTTAGCTGAAGAGGTATTTCAGGAGAGCCATGCGGATGAGGAGGCCATAGTGTGCCTGCCTGAAATAGACGGCACGGGGCGATGCATCGACCTCCGGTAGGATCTCATCGACACGCGGGAGAGGGTGCATGATGATGGATCGGTCCTTCATCCGGTCGGCGAATGTCCGGTCGATCTGATAACAGCCTTTGAATTTCCGGTACTCCTGGTCGCTCTTGAAACGCTCTTTCTGGATGCGGGTCTGATAGAGGACATCGACATGCTCCTTGAGGGCGTCGAGATCTTCGGTTTCATTCCATGTGATATGGCGTTCGGTGAGATAGTGTTTGATATCCTCGCCCACCCGGAGTCCCTCGGGAGAGACGAAATCGATGATGATACCGGTGAAGTTTCCGAGGAGGTAGGAGAGCGAGCGAATGGTCCGACCATGTTTCAGATCCCCGACGAATGCGATGCGTATTCCGTCGAGTCTGCCGAGTTCGCGTTGTATGGTGTAGAGATCGAGGAGCGCCTGTGTCGGGTGCTGACCGGTTCCGTCTCCGGCGTTGATAATCGGTACTTCGGATACCAGGGAGGCCCGTTTCGAGGCACCCTCTTCGTCGTGGCGGAGGACGATGACATCGACATAGGTATTCACGATGCGGATGGAATCCTCAAGGGTCTCACCCTTGGAAACCGAGGAGAATTCCTTCGCGTTTTCGGTGGTGATGACGCTGCCACCGAGGCGAAGCATGGCCGATTCGAAGGAAAACCGAGTTCGGGTACTCGGTTCATAGAAGAGGGAGGCCATGATTTTTCCGGTGAGGGACAGGTCACGCGTGTGTTCGAGCGTATCCGCCAAGGAAAAAATCTCCCCGATGCTCTTCCGGTCGAATGCCTGCGAATCGATGATGTGGTGCGTCATAGATCGTGTTGCATGAGACTGATTACCTGTTCCAGTGTACTCCGCTTGGCCTTCCGAATCAAAATCAGTTCGGAAGAGTCTTGAAGAGTGCGGTGAGCGCGGAGATTACGGGGCGCATTTCGGACAATTCTTCTTCCTTCGTATGGGTGATGGCCGGTTTTCCGGTCGTTTTGGAGATATAGAGCGCACGGACAGGCATACCTGGGTGGGGCCGACCGAATTCCCGATCGGTCAGGATCAGTTCCCGACGCGATTCGGCGGAGTGAAGCGTTCCATCCGGATGGAGCAGGACGAATGATTCTACCCAGGCGGCATCGATTCGCCCCCCGTATTTTCGGGCGATATCTTTCCAGAAGGAGAGTATCGCTTCTGCGGTTTCTTCCTGGTTGAGATCGGATCGATTTTGAGCCTCGAGTGCTTTTCTTTTTGGTGCGAGAATGAAACCTTCTCCTTCGACGAAGAAGCCGGTATCGTTGGCCAGGATCGGAAAGGATGTTATTCCGTGATACGCCCGAGCCTTGATCGAGGCGTTTTCGAGAAGGGTCTGTCCGTTTTCCTCGATGTCGGCTGAGGGCAGGGCGATTTCTTCCGGCGTGAGAGCGGTCAGAGAGGGGAGGATATGTCGTATGAGTTCCCGGAAGCGGAGCACTTTGGCTTCATTGTTCGTGGCAAGCAGGATGCGGGCGGACATATTCTTACAGTTCATTCAGGTTGTGGCGTATTTTCCCGCCATTGAGAGCACCGAGGAGATTGGCAAGTTTCTTTCTTCGGAGATTGAGTTCATCGAATTGCTCTTCGGTCAGGTGTCCGCTCGTGTGCCAGATCGTGAGTTTCAGTTGTGGCGGATATGAGGCATCATCGTTCAGTTGTGCGAGTTCCACGTAGATGGCGGTGAGGTACGGCCGGGCTGCCGCTCTTCTTTCGAGTGCTAATTCTATATTTTCCTCTTCTCGTCGGAGGGTTTCTTCGAGGCTGGTCGTACCGAATACGGACTCGGCTTCAGTAAATTTCGCGAGCATGTTCTGATAGCTTTGCTCTTGAGTCTCCGTGAGGATTCGTTCTTCGGTCGATACGATGGTCGTAGGGGTCGGCGTGGTTTTTGTTGATTGGTCTGTGGTCGGGTTTCTTTCGAGATTGCCCCATGCTTGAGTCGTTTGGTCGTAGACAGCAAGGACTTCTCCGCCGGACACATCATCAGCAGTGACTTTTCCGGAATAGTAACAGACCGAAATCTGTGTCGACTCAGCTCTCGGACCGGCCTGTTGGAAGATATAGAGCGATTCGTCACCATTGGCTTCCGTAACGACTACCTCATAGGTGTCCGGGCAGGTTCCGGTTTCATTTTTCGAGGGGACTTCCTGATAGCGATTATGGCCGATAATCTCGGTCAATTTCATGCGGATCTTTTCGAGTGAGAAACGTGATTCATGTTGCTCGGTCTTCTTCACCGGGGTTGGATTCTCAAAACTCATAGGGATGCTTCGTAATGGATTATGTCTGATAATCAATCTGTCGAATGGACGGATCCGGTTGTTGTGCTACTGTATAAAGGTATTTTACCTGTATTTCTTGTATTCCGTAAGTATGGCAGAAAATATGTATGATGTGGTGGTCATCGGAGGCGGTCCGGCCGGGATGATGGCGGCTGGTCGGGCGGCGGCCGGAGGGGCGCGGGTGGTGCTTCTCGAGAAGAACGCCGCGCTCGGTGCCAAGCTCCTCATCACCGGCGGCGGCCGTTCCAATATCACCAATGCGGAATTCGATCAGCATCTTTTCTTGGCGAAATTCGGTGAATCCGCCAAGTTTTTGTTTTCGCCGTTTTCTCGATTCGGAGTGCAGGATACGCTCGATTTTTTTCATGCCCACGGGATGCCGACCAAGGTGGAGGCCGAGAAACGTGTGTTTCCGGCGAGTGAGAGCGCACAATCGGTTTGGGATGCGCTTACCGAATACATGCGGGAAGGCAGGGTCATTGTCCGTACCGGGAGTCAGGTCGGTGGCATCGAAGTCGAAAATGGATTGGCAACTGGAATCCGCTTGAAGGATGATGAGGTGATACATGCGCGGAATATCATCCTTGCGACCGGGGGTAAATCGCATCCGGAGACCGGATCGACCGGAGACGGATTCCGTTGGCTCCAGGCGATCGGGCATACAGTAGTCGCTCCTCGTCCGGCTCTTGTTCCGCTCCGGGTCGCGGAATCATGGGTCGCTTCGGTGGCCGGGGTCAGCTTCGCGGAGGCCAAGTTGACCGCATTCCAGCATGACCGGAAAATCTTCCCGGCACGGAAAGGTAAGATGCTCTTCACACATGTCGGCCTGAGCGGACCACTGGTATTGAATATGAGCCGGAGCGTGAGTGAATTCCTGCCGTATGGGCCGGTTGTCATTTCGATCGATCTCTTTCCTGGAACAAATCTCGGCGAACTCGATGAAGAAATCAGACTTTCACTGGATGCCTTGAAAAAGAAACAGATGAAGAACGTCTTGGAAGGATTCGTACCCCCGGCGCTTGTCCCGGTGCTTCTGAATCTGTCCGGTATCGATGGAGAGACGCCAGCGCATAGCCTGACCCGTGTTGAACGATCTGTCCTGGTCCGGCTTTTGAAGGATCTGCGCGTGACTGTGACTGAACTACTCGGACTCGACAAGGCCATCATCACGAGCGGTGGTGTCGATCTCGCGGAAGTGGACTGCAAATATATGCGTTCGCGTCTCTATCCAAATCTCTATCTCGTCGGAGATATCCTGAATATCGATCGTCCGTCCGGCGGGTACAGCTTGCAGCTTTGTTGGACCACCGGTTTCGTCGCCGGTGCGTCGGCCGCGGAGAATAAATGAAAAAAGCGCCGTACCGTCGAAGGGGAGGCCGTGCGCTTGGGGGCAGGAGAGTCCGTGTTCGGACTCATCCTTCGGATACCGATCGGGGACGGCGCGAACAAAAGGCGTCGATGGCTGCCTGGTGCGCCGACCGATGTTGCTCGGGATTACACTGAGCGCAGAGCATCCGAAATCCACGGTAGTTCTCATAGGGTGTACCACATCTGGGGCACTTTTCATCTTCGGTAGTTTCT
>JAYRFE010000008.1:0-5132 GCA_041908545.1 Candidatus Moraniibacteriota bacterium | reverse complement strand
GACGATGATGCTATCGTCTTCTTCAATTTCCGCGAAGATCGGGCCCGGGAACTTACCAAAGCCTTTGTCATCCCCGAGTTCGACGGATTCGAACGGGAATATCTTGAGACGTTCTTCGTGACCATGACCGAATACGAGCGGAATCTCCCGGTCCACATCGCCTTTCCTCCGGAAGAGGTATCCAACAGTCTCGGCGAAACCATCAGTCTCGCGAATAAGAATCAGCTCCGCATCGCTGAAACCGAAAAATACGCGCATGTCACCTACTTCTTCAACGGCGGGAAAGAAAAAGCCTTTCCGGGAGAAGACCGCATGCTGATCCCCTCTCCGACCGTGGCCCACTTCGATGAAGTCCCCGAGATGAGCGCACCACAGGTCACCGAAAAACTCATAGAGATACTCGAGAAGGACGAATACGACTTCATCCTCGTCAACTACGCGAATGCCGATATGGTCGGCCATACCGGAAATGAAGAAGCGACCATCATCGCGTGCCAGGCCACCGACAAGAGTCTTTCTATCCTCATTCCCGTCATCCTCAAGCACAACGGAGCCGTCCTGATCACTGCGGATCACGGAAACGCGGAGGAGCTCAAAAATCTCGAAACCGGAGAAATCGACACCGAGCACTCCGTCAACCCCGTCCCTCTCTGGTTCATCACTCCGGACAATCATCGGGAAAAATCAACCGATGAAATGGTACGCGAGCAGAACGAAATCCGAGGTCTCCTCTCCGATGTCGCCCCGACCATTCTCGACCTCATGGGAATCAAGAAACCCACCGAAATGAACGGGACCAGCCTGCTCAAACTCTTTCAGTAGACATCCCGAATCTGACACGAATCAAAAAGGGAATCCTTCCGGATTCCCTTTTTGATTCAAATCGACTCTCTCCGATAAGGCACTACGCGATCATCCGATCGACGATACCGTAGGCCACCGCCTCTTCGGCAGACATGAAGTAATCACGATCCGTATCGCGCTCGATCTTCACGAGCTTCTGGCCCGTATGTTTGGCCAGAATCTTGTTCAACCGATCCCGTGTCTTCAGGATGTGCCGGGCGTGGATATCGATTTCCGTCGCCTGACCCTGAGCACCGCCGAGTACCTGATGGATCATCACCTCGCTGTTCGGAAGTACCATGCGCTTGCCCTTCTTCCCCGAAGCGAGCAGCAGTGCTGCGGCCGACGCGGCCATACCGACACAGATCGTCTGCATATCCGCTTTCACGTACTGCATCGTATCGTAGATGGCAAGAGCCGAAGTGACCGACCCACCCGGACTGTTGATGTACATCTTGATATCCTCTTTCGGATTCTGCGAATCGAGAAAGAGAAGCTGGGCGATCACCGCATTGGCGACGCCGTCATCGATCGGTGAACCGATGAACACGATACGGTCCAGAAGCAGACGCGAATAGATATCGTACGCCCGTTCCCCGAAGCTCGTCTTCTCGACCACCATGGGTATGAGATAGTTGTTCTGCATAAGGATATACGTTAAGGATACGGCCCGGCATCCCCTTCATTTCCATCACCCTAGAGTTTTTCGAGCATCTCGAATACCTTCTCATTCCGGAGCCGACCACGGGTGGCGGTATACAACCGCTCGAGATCGATATTCTTTTCGGCATCCTGAACACGCTTATACTGCTGCAACACTACGTTCATTTCCCGTTCGATCTCCTTTGAGTCGATTTCAACATGATCATCTGACGCCAATTTCTCGAGAATCAACCCGGCAGAAAGTCTCTTTTTCGCTGGTTCCGTCCAATCCTGTTTCAAAGCGTCCAAGGATTTTCCGGTACGCTCGAGGTACTGCTCAAAAGGCATACCCATATTCTCGACCTGCATCTGAAACTCGGAAGCCATGCGATTCCGTTCCTCTTCGATCAGGATTTCCGGAAAATCGACGGAAGAGTCTGCCACAAGAGCATCCAAAACGGCCGTCCGACCCTCTTCCTTGAAATGCTGGCGCTTCTCTTCGAGCATCCCCTCCGAAATCTTCTTCCGCAGATCATCCAACGATTCGAAGGACCCTAATCCACGCGCGAAATCATCGTCAAGAACCGGAACCTGTCTCTCCTGAACCAGACGGAGCTTCACCTGGAATTCCGCCGGATTCCCGGCAAGATGCTTCGCATGGTATTCCGCCGGAAACGAAAGAGTGAAGGTTTTCTCCTCACCCGCCTGCATTCCGACAACCGCTTCCTCGAAACCAGGTATGAATGCGCCCTTACCTAAAACCAACGGGTGCTTCTCGCTCTTTCCCCCATCGATGACCACGCCATTCATCCGAACCTCGAAATCGACTTCCACGCTGTCCTCAAGTGCCGCCGGACGGTTCACGGTGATGAACTTTGCCCGCATCGAAGCGAGTCTCTGCAGTTCGTCCTCGACTTCTTTCGGCTCGACGAGCAACGCAGACTCCTTCTTCCTATGTTCCTTGTTCGCCGATTGCACCGATTTCCGCCAGGCATCGGAGATCTTCACTTCCGGAAGCACCGCGGTCGTAACCGTGAACATCAACGCTTCGCCCTCCCGTATGCTCTCAAGTTTTACCTCCGGCTTGCCGATCGCATCGATATGTTCCTGTTCGAGCGCGCGACTATACGCGTGAGAAACCGCGTGCTCAGCCGCCTCATGCAAAACGACTTCCTTCCCATACCGCTTTTCGATGATGGTTCGAGGGACTTTCCCCGGACGGAACCCCGGCATTTTCACTTCCTTCGCGACGTGTTCAGCGGCATGATCGCATTCCTTCCTCCATTCATCCCACCCGAGCGTCACGTGCATCTCCACCTGCGAAGCAGGCAGTTTCTTTACAACGATATCCATATCATCTTTTCAGTCTATAGGTTGATAAATCCCAAACCCGATTTCCAGAAAAAGCTTCCGAGCATACCGGAATACGCACTCCCCGAAAAACCGATAGAATCATTTCCCGAATTTCTCCTGATACATCTTGAGACCCTTCGCGACCGTTGCGACAGCCGCCGCCTTCCCTTCGATACCCTGAACGATGACTTCCTTCCCATCGTCGATCGTCTTATATGTCTCGAAGAAATGCTGGATCTCCTTCAGGGTATGCTTGTTGATATCCTTGAGATCCTCGATCTCATCGAAACGAGGATCGCTCTTCGGAACGGCGATGATCTTGTCATCACCCTCACCGCAGTCCATGACGCGCATCACGGCGATCGGACGAGCTTCCACGAGTATCCCCGGAACGAGCGGTGAAGTGGTCAAAAGCACGATATCGAGCGGATCATTGTCTTCCCAAAGACTCTGCGGAACGAATCCATAATCGAACGGGTAATCCTGAGAGGTCTTCATCGCGCGATCGAGCTTGATGAGACCGGTTTCCTTGTCGATCTCGTATTTGTTCTTCGATCCCTTCTGGATCTCGATGATCACATTGACGCTATCCGGTGCATTCTTCCCGCAAGAAACCTCATGCCAAAGATTCATACTCATCGTATCATTTAGATTTTTTATCCCGAGAAAGATTATTCCTCTCCTCCTTCTACATCGACGGTATCCGTATCCGCCATCTCCTCCTCTGTGACCGAAGACTTATCATTCCCCACGACATCGATTCTCCATCCCGAAAGTTTGGCGGCAAGACGGACATTTTGTCCCCGTTTTCCGATCGCAAGAGAAAGCTGGTCTTCCGGAACCTTCACCAGGGCACGATTCTCGTCCTCAAAAAGCTCAACAGAAACCACCTTGGCCGGAGACATCGCCGCCGTGATGAACTGGCGCGTATCATTGCTCCATTCGATGATATCGATCTTCTCTCCACCGAGTTCATCGATGACCGCCTGCACGCGCGTCCCCTTCTGTCCGACACAGGAACCGATCGGATCGACACCTTCCTCGGATGTCGTGACGGCGATTTTCGTACGCGAACCGGCTTCACGGGCGATGGCCTTGATCTCGACCGTTCCGGTAAATATCTCAGGCACTTCGAGAGAGAACAGATGACGAACCATTTCCGGATGCGTACGAGACAACAGAAGTCCCGGACCGCGGGTATCTTCTTCCACCCGGACCAGATACACTTTCAGGTGCTGACCGACGCGATAGCGTTCACCCTCCACCTGTTCCGATGGAAAAAGCACCCCGACGGATTTCCCGAGATCGATAAAGACATTCCGCCCTTCGACCCGCTGAACGATACCATTGACGATCTGCCCTTCCTTCTCCTTGTACTCCTCGAACATGGTTTCACGCTCCGCCTCACGAATACGCTGAATGACGACCTGCTTGGCAGTCTGAGCGGCCACGCGACCGAATTCCTCATGGGCTTCGAGCGGCAATTCGAGGGTATCGCCCACCTGAGCATCGCTCTTGATGAGCCGGGCTTCCTCGAGCGTCAAATCCCGTTCGGAATTGAAGCGTGGCAAGCGGTCCTCATCAGCCGCTTCTTCATGCTCGTGTCGTTCAGGAGCGACTTCCCCCTCCTCGACCTCCTCCTCGGAAACGAATTCGCGCGTCGTCTCGTCGACGACTTCCTTCACGAGAAAATAGGATGCCACCTTCATGACATCGTCGAACTTTGCCTTGATCACCTGACCCTTCTTTCCATAGTCCTTCTTGTAAGCGGCAGCCAATGCGGCTTCGACCACTTCGATCACCCGGTCCTTCGACAGACCCTTCTCATCGGCAATCTGCATCACCGCACTCCCGAATTCCCCCAAACGTCCGGAAAGGCTTTCGCCGGCTTCCGGTCCATCGATCACTTTGCGTGTTGCCATACGATTCTTCATTTAATTTGCTTACGAATGATTCCGACTTTGATTACGTAATTATATCCTACCGGAAGTATGGTTTTTCATGGCTTTATGAAGCCATTTCAAGAAAAAAGGCCCGCTTTCGCGAACCGTCACCCCCTCCTCACTTCACGGGTACAGTATAGCAAAAATATCCCCTTACGTCAACCATCCGTACCGGATACCGATTCGGAAAGAAATATCGTGCATACTATCAAAGCACAGTTCCT
Organism: Candidatus Moraniibacteriota bacterium; assembly: GCA_041908545.1. Taxonomy (GTDB): domain Bacteria; phylum Patescibacteriota; class Minisyncoccia; order Moranbacterales; family UBA1568; genus JAGOSP01. The sequence continues at coordinate 127 of JAYRFE010000008.1, read as the reverse complement.
GTTCCCATTCCTTTTACTATTGGAGTTCCCATGGAAGAAAAAATCTTTCTAAATACCCGCACCGGAACACTCACTCTCCATGGAATCCGGGACGTCGGTATCCGCTCTACGGTATCGTTCGGACACG
>JAYRFE010000007.1:0-10258 GCA_041908545.1 Candidatus Moraniibacteriota bacterium | reverse complement strand
GAGGCCTCGCTTGAGCATCAGGATGCGGACTTGCGGACGCTGGCGAATATCCTGCGGTGCGGATATGGTACGCTGGATGGGCAACAACAGCATCGTCGGACGGTACCCTCTCTCGGCGAGCGCTACCCGCTTAGCGTCTACGTGTTTCTTTTTGAACCACTCGAGGTCTGTCGGCCGGGTCTCTACCGGTACGATGTGTCAGGTCATCGTCTCGAACCGTTGCAACTGAAACTCTTTAGTGCCTATGAGAGACAGTCGTTCGCACCAGCCGAATGGCCTCCGGCGGCACGGGTGCTCATTTGCTTGACCATCTTTTTCCCGCTGTCGATCGAGGGGTATGGGAGTCGCGGGTATCGCTACAGTCTCTTTGAAGCGGGTCATGCCGGGCAAAACATGGTGCTGGCGGCAGGGGAAGCGAATAAGACGCTCATACCTCTCGAAGGCATTCACGAGGGGAAGATAGAGGGAATCCTCGGTGTGAATACGGAAGAGGAGCGAGTGCTCTCCGCCTGGTGCCTGTAGGGTTGACTGGATTGACGGATTTTTCCTATGCGTATGCATTCATCACGACTCTTCAAAAGACAGGGATACATACCTCTCCGGGAATACGTGGAGGATATCAGGCGGATGATGGTCGCTGGTCCCTGGAAACTGCCGATCGGCCTCGGAGACCGGATTCAGCTTCTTTTGTTGTCCGGTATGGCGAAATTTTCCTGGTTCGCCGATGCTTTGTACGTCCGGTATCCCTTCGCGTGGAGTCCGGCCTATTCGATCCTGGTGGCTTTCCTGGAAAGGAAGGGAATACTTGATACTGTTCGGGAGCGGGCTTCTTACCAGGGCGGATATTACCATTATCATTTTCAGAAAAGCATCACGATAGGGGAAGAGCGGTACCTGTTTCGTGGTCGGGGTATTGACAAGCGGAGATCGGTCGCGTTTTCAAAGGGGTTGGGTGAAATCATCGAGAGGATGGTTTCCGGGGTATTGGATGAGAACCGGGATATACTCCGGGCCTCTCCGCGTGAGATGGTTCGGGGGAAACATCAGATCGTGTACCCGCCTCGGTATCATCGGTTTCTGCCCCTGCAGCTCGAACGGTATCGGGAACTGCATCGGGATGCCACGCATGCTTTGGAGTGGGTGTGGGGAGAGAATATCGTCACGCGACAAAGAACAGCTATTCCTGTGCAGCTGACCTCCTGGTTCAAGCACCAGTATAATTTTCGGGAAGTACTGGCGTATCCGACATCGAGCGGATCCGCCGGCTTTTTCACGGAAGAAGGGGCTCTCTTGAGAGGAATGCTGGAAGTGGTCGAGCGGGATGCTTTTTTGGTCCATTGGCTCACGCGGATCGCTCCACGGGTGATTGTCCGTCATACGCTCCCGGAGGATATCCAGGACGAATTGCAGGAGTTTGAGACGCAGGGTCTCACCCTGTTCGTGCTCGACACGACCGCCCTCATGCTGCCATCGGTATGCATCGCGGCCCTCAATGAACGAGGAGGAACTCCGATGGTGATAGTAAGCGGTGCCTCGGACGTTACGTTTGAATCGGCCGTTCGTCAGGCTCTTCTGGAGATACGGATGCTCTCGGTGCAATTTTTTCAGGAAGATCGGCCTGGGAGCGCCGTTCCGGATCTGGCCGAACCCTTCGTGTCTGCCCTGGATAGGACGACTCGTCCGCGGTATTGGCGTGGAAAAGAGAGAGTGGAAGCATTTCGTTGGTTTGTCAGCGGGGGGAGTATCACGTACGAGGAGGCATGTGCGCATGATCAGTCATGCTCGCAGGATGACGATTCTCGTCTCCGGGCATGTCTTGTCATCCTCAAGAAACAAGGAAAGGGATGTTACCCTATCGTGTATCGCCCGAAAAATGATCTGCAGAATGCGCTGGGTTTCTTCGTGGTCCAGGTCTTCATCCCGAAAGCCCTCCCTCTGTATCTGGTCGAGCATCTCGGGACTTTCGAGAGCGTGCGTCTTCAGGAATTCGCCGAATCGAAGGGAGTGACCGAGTGGCGACTGAATCCTCTCCCGCATATGTTCACCTGATTTCCGCTAGACGTTTCCATAAAAAGAGGATATACTTCAAGTATACGGGAGAGTCAGGAAGCCCGAAAAACTAACGTCAAAAATATGGTCTCTAAGATACGGAGGAATTTCCTTTTTTTCACCGGGGTCGCTGTGACGGGTGTGGCCAGTTTCGTGGGGAATTCATTCCGGGGGCATTTTTCGAAGAATGAATCCTTGGTTGTTCCGGAGACCGACCATGAACTGTTCCATACCGTGCCATGGGCGCACGCCGATGGACCTCCGCTGGGAGGATGTTTTCCAGCCGGTTGCCGAGTGAGTACTCCTGTTGGAGACAAGCCGATAGAATCGCTGTCCGTCGGTGATCAGGTGTACGGGTTCGACGTGAATACGGGAACGAGAACGGTCGCGTCAGTCGTGAAGACTTTTCGCCATCCGTGGGAGGAGGTTCGTGAGCGTTCGCCTTTGCTGATCCTGACTCATGCGAAGGGTGTCTGCACCATCACGGCGAATCACTGGGTATATCGTCGCAACGATCGGGATGGCGAGTACGCGAATTTCGATCGGGCCGGGATGCTCGTGGTGGGCGATGTCCTGACCCTGGAGGATGGCAGTGAGTCGGTCATCGAAAAGATCGAGTCGGGTCCGGAATATGACTTCGTATACAATCTGACCGTAGAAGGTGTTCATACGTATTTCGCGGATGGGGTCCGTGTGCACAATCGGAATGGCGGTTTTTTCATTCCGACTGCTTCCGCCGATGATGATGGTGGCGATGGCGGTGGCGGTGGCGGTGGAGGTGGCGGTGGCTGCGATGGCGGTGGCTGCGATGGCGGTGGAGGTGGCGGTAGTGACGGCGATGGCGATGGTGGCGATGGTGGCGGCGATGATATGATAGCAGCAGCCGGTGGGGATAAATAGCTTTGAGAAAAAACTACTTACGAAGATGCCCTGTCGGTTCGTTGGCGGGGCATTTTTGGTTTTCGCGATAGGGGGGCGGTAGCAGGTAAAGGTAAGGAAGGGTGTTTTTATGGAACAGGAACGCGATATGACTCGTTTTTCAAACATCAATTCCCGGTTGTTGTTGGATCGATTCGACCGAGACGTGCGGGATGGTGTGAATGGCGAAGGGACGAAATCATGCCTCTATTCTTTCATGAACCGGTATTTTCATAATGGGGGGAATATCTATGAAATATATGAGTACGTGGAGAGTCGACCGAATCTCGCTTTCTTGAAGCGAGCAAGCGTGATATACCCGGCTCTTTTCCGATTGATATCCGACCACGAGCTTCCCGAAACCGCTTCGCCCGGGTCGTTATTGGCGTATCTTGCTTATGTGGAAGTGCTCGCAAGGAGCGGATACGCCGGCGTAGCGCTTCACGGTACGGCTGCGCACCAGTATGCCCAGCTGGCCTATATCGCCACCCGGGAACCCGACATTCTTGTCCCCGGAATCAATGTGATTCAGAACATCCTGATGAAGCAGCATAAGGCGCTTTTTTTTGCGGATGCGGCGCAAGGAGATATCGTGTTGATTATTGAGGGACAGGCAGATGCGATTCCGGTCCGTGATCGGGTGGTGGGATTGAGACACTATGCGGTAGCCTTGCGGTATTTCGGGGTTATGGGCATCGAGTTTCACTCGTTGAAGACCGCACGGGAGATTTTCGCGGTTTGTGCAAAAATGATCCAGGAGAATAAAGTTCCTGAATTAGGACCTTTTACGGGTTTACTGGATGCTTCCACCTTGTTGTTGGATGTCACGAGCGGTGTCGACGAAGTCAGAACGGCTCTTCATCCGATTTTGGAGAGCGCACCGGATGTTCAGAGCGGGAGGAAACTCATACGCAGGATACTCTTAGCGAAAGAGCAGTCGCTCAGGATGTTCGGCCATCAGAATCAGTTGCGAGGCACTCGGGAGTTCGGCGTTTTTGGAAAAGAAAATATCTTGAATTTGGCGCAGAAAGTTCCGGAGTTTCGGACATGGCTTAAGGATGGAGGATGGGCGGAGGTTGATTTTGCAGAGGTTGGTTGATAGTGGATATCCTGACGGATAAGTGTATGAACAGAAATAGGAGGAGTAAGATACTGAATATCCCGAAGACAATTTGTTGAAGCGGCAAGAATGCTAATGCGGCTCCGGTTCCGATGAGGTGGATGACTAAATTTGAAGCTATTTGGCTGCATCCCACACAGCTTACCGTGAGGATTTGACTCACGACAGAACCTGCGATGAGCGCTGGGTGGTTGGGATTTTCTTGGGTAGCCAGTGTGATATATCGAATCAGGAGCATATTGATACCGATCAAGAACGCAATAATGAGGGAAAATACCAGCATCAGGGTATCAGGGAACGCCTCCGTGGGGTGTATCAGTAATCGGGCGGTGATACTGATTTTCTGTACCCAGGGAATAGAGAATGATTCGAAGATATTCCAGATAAAAAGCAAGTTGGCCAGTAAGGTGAGTACGAAAAAAGAAGCGATAATCGTCGTCAGGAATCGGACAATCATGTTGGGTTGTCGGGCGAGAGTTCGTAGCACGGCCCCGTATGTTCTCAGGAATAGCATAGGGAGAGTATGGATTGCATGTCGAGTATTATATTATTGATTTAAGGCTTCTGGGACAGACCGGTGATGAGGGCCTCAATCGCGGCGTATGATTGGTAGCCGCTGAGGGATATGGTGTCACGGGGTGTCAGGATGAAGAGATGCGGTTTGACGGTTACGCCCAGTGCTTCCCCAGTATACAGATCTTGATTCACACGCTTGATGAATCGTCTGTCCTCAAGGCAGGTTGCGAAAAGCTCGGTGTTCAGACCGATGTTACCGGCGATATGTGGGAGAAGAGCGAGATCGATACTGTTATCTGAACGGGTGGTTTGAAAGAGCCGATCAAGGTAGTGAAAGAAGGTGTCATCACCGCCTTGCTCCCAGGCACATTCGAGGGCTTCGGCCTCGCGGAAGGATTTTGGATGGGTCGTTTGCGGGGAATGCCGAAACACCCAAGCGATTTCTGCGGGGTATGCCCGGAGAATTTCTTTGAAGACGGTGTGCAATTTCTTACAGGAGTCGCATTCGACTGAAGAGTACTCGATAATCGTAATCGGTGCTTCTCTGTTTCCGGCAACGTGATCCTCTGCTCTGAGAGCGAGTCGGTCTGATACTTTTTCAGCACTGGCCAAGTCCGGAGTTTTTTTGGGTTGTACGAAGTAATAGGCTGCTGCTGAAAAGAAAACAATCGTGGTCGTACTGATAAAAAGCGCTTTTTTATATCTGATAAACCACGGAGCGTAAGGCATGTTTTTATTTGAGGGAAGTATATGATACATAATCTAATGGAACGATAGCATGCCCTCGTGAGATTTCCAAAGCGGGATAGGATCTGTGGGGTATTGACAATTTAATAAGTTTGTGCTAGTATCTCATCAAGAGGTGAGATACTGTCGGTTTGCAGTGGTGTCGTTGCCTTTTACTTTAAAAATTAGATACACTCACATCAAAGGAGGACAGCCATGAAAAACATGGTGTTTGCGTTGTTCGTTTTTTTGTCAGCCGGAGTTGTGGCTGATGAGTCGCTCCTCGCAAGCGGAGCGGAGATAGTCAAACAAAGCTACCGGGGTGACCCGGTGGCTTCCGGAGGCGTGAGCTTCCGTGATACCGAGCAGAGCCGCCACTTGCTCAGAATAGCGGCGAACGGAGATCGCGAATATATCTCTGCCAACGGAACGCTGGGCTATAGCAATTCCAGTACTCACACGACCCTGACTTTCAAGGGTCAGGTGATTCCCGAGGCGAAGCGCTTCGTGCGGCTTCCTCCAGGAGGGAAGTTGCAGCCAGGCATGGAGTGGGACGCGTCGGTCGTCGGAGGAACGAGCTGCGGCGACATGCCGTTCGAGTACAAGGCCAAATCATCTGAGGGAACGCCGTTTACGTTGCAGATGAACGGTAACCCTCAGTCGTTCCGGACCATCCGGATCGAGTACCGGGCCAGTGTGAGGATATGCGCGAGCTCGAATGATCCCAACCCAACCAAGCATTGGGAGCGCAAACAGGTGATACTGTTTGCTCCGGCTCTCAACGAGATCGTTGAGAGCACCACGTGGAGCTTCAATTGGAGAAGTTCTCCCAATGCCAACGACGAATCTCGTTTCGTCGACGCTGCTCACGGGTGGCGTATCGTCGAGATCCGCCAGCGCCAGACGGAATGAAAGGAGGGAAGTGGACATCTCCGGGGAAGTCGTTGTAAGTACACGACCAACCGGAGATTTTTTTTGCTGATTTTGCGGTCATGGAATGTATGGTACAATGAATTTGAATTCGCGATGTTTCATTTGATTTTTTGAATATCGTATGGGTGTCGATCTCGCGCATGGCGGTTATCGCAGTCAGGTCATCGTACATATAAAAAATAAAAACGGGAGCGAATCGGCTGACCGGTTTGCGAGCGGACATGTTTATGGAGTATTCATTGAAAGCGTTGGGAGGTGACATGCTGCGTACCCACTGGCGCGGTGTGTTGGGCGGAATCCTGCTTGTCGTAGTGGTCGTTGTTGGGGTCATCGTGGCCCTCGACAGGGATTCTTCACGCGGGCAACGCAGCGAGGAAGAGGCAAAAAAAGCGGAGAACGCCTATCAGGAGATCCTTTCCGGGGATCCCCGTATCGCTCAGGAGATGTTTGCTCAGGATGTCGCGAATGGGATCAATGATGCATTGACCAAGTCGAATGCGTATCTGGTGATGGAGCGTTATGCATTTCGTGGGGATATCTATGAAATATACGATTACGTGAATAGTACCCCGAGTCTTGCGTTTCTCAGGGAGGCGGAGGCCTTGCAGCCAGGTATTTTCCGGAAAATACGAGACCGATCGCTCCCGGTTCCCTCCACGCACGCTCTGTATGCTTTCCTTGCGTATCTGGAGACCCTTGAGAAGCATGGGTACGCCAATGTGGCGCTCCGTGCGACCACGGCCCATATGTATGCCAAGAACGCGTATATTCTCACCCTGGAGCCCGAACGATTCGACCCGGGTATCGATAAGCAGCAGAATATCTTTTTCAAGTTAGCCAAGGCCTCCCTCTATCGGAAATTGGCATCGGAGGATGTCAATCGTATTCTGGATGGTAGTTTGCCGCCGGATACGCTGTTGAGCCGCGATATCGTCGACGGACTGAGTCAATACGCTGCCGCGCTAGGCTATCTGCAGTATCTTGGTGTCGATGTCTCGGATTCCCGAGGTGCGCGTGAAATATTTGATTTTTGCATTCGGTACGCGAGGGAGAAGGCGCCAGAAGAAGAGATTCTTGTCAGTTATATGTACGCATCTACCTTGCTTCTCGATTCAGGGAGTACGATGGAAGAGGTCAGGATGGCTCTCGGCCCGGTGATGGACTCCGAATTAGCCATACTTGCAAAAACGAACAAAAACATGAGAACTCTTCAGGAAGCCCGGAGTGAGCAAAAACGCTACTTTGCGGGCGGAGAGAAGCAGAGAAAATCATACGGTCTTTTTGAGAGATCTAATGCGAGCGCGTTAGCTAAGAAGGTCCCTGAGTTCCGGAGTTGGCTGATGAGAGGCGGATGGACAGAGACTGATTTCTGGGACTAACGCCGCGCGTATTCCTTTGGCATGCTCGGAGGGGGGTATCGTTTCCCAGTTTTGGTTCTGTAATTTTTCGATATCCCGGGAAACGCGGATTCTCAAGGAATCCAAGTCTGTTTGATTGCGCGAATCGTCTTTTTGCGGATCCCGCAGAATAGTCGTATTTTTTGTATTGCGGAAGGAGATATTTCGTGGTATTCCTTCGAAGAGTATCGCTGATGGAAGCTCGGAGTGGACAAAGTTGGTATTGAGGGAGTAACGTGGAGAAGAAACGGGTTTAATTGTCGAAAGGGGCAGGCGTATGGGAGAGATACCTCCGATGAATGAGATGATTTTGCGGAAAGCGATTGAAGACGAGGTATTCGTGGTGGAGGAGGCCAAGCGAACGTCAGCGATGCACGAAGGGAATTCCGCGTGGCTTTTTGATTTTCGGGCCGTGATGCTCCAACCGGAAATCCTGAACGCCTATTGCGAGCTTTTTTATGAACGGTACCAGGAGAAGTATCCGTTTCAGGTGTGCGGACTCGAGGTGGCTGCTATACCTTTGGTGGCGGCGCTCGTCATGAAATTCCATGAGAAGCGAAAACCGATCAACGGTTTCTTCATTCGGAAGTCTCGGAAGAAATCGGGCCTGTTGAAGATGATCGAAGGAAAGGTGACGGATGATCCCGTCATCATCGTGGACGATCTGGTGAATTCCGGATCGACGATCATGCGGCAGATAGAAATTCTTCAGGAATTGGACAAGCGGGTCATCGGGATAGTCTCGATTCTGCGTTTTCGGGACGCGTCTTATTATGTCAATTTCCAGGAGAGAAATATCCCGTTCGAAGCGTTTTTCGAACTGAGTGATTTCAAAGAATCGCTCGGCGTGGTAAACCTGCAGGACAGCCGGTACACGCCGCTTGTCCCGAATCTCTTTGGGGAAATTCGCTGGAAATTTCAGGGAGAATCCCCGAATCTGTTTTATGTGGTTCCGAAGTCGGCGCCGGTCGTATCGGACGGATTCGTATATTTCGGGACCGATGACGGGAATTTCTTTTCTTTGGACGTGATGAACGGGAGGGTTGCCTGGAGGTATAAGGTTCCGTTCGGCAGTAAGGGGAAGTATATTCTCTCGACGCCGGCAGTGTATCGGGACATGGTATTCTTCGGGGCGTATGACGGGAATCTCTACGCGTTGGATAAGAGAACCGGTCAAAAGAAATGGGTATTCATGGAAGCTGATTGGGTAGGATCATCTCCTTGCGTGGCCGAGGACCTCGGCCTGGTGTTTATCGGGTTGGAGTATGGGTTGTTTCGGAAACACGGTGGTGTGTCTGGGATAGACATGCGGACGGGTGAAAAGGTATGGGAATTCCGTTCTCCGGCGTTGACGCACGGGTCTCCCGCGTACTCGGAGAAGTTCCGAGTCGTCGGTTGCGGCTCGAACGATGCGGTCTTTTCTGTGTTGCACGCCAAGACGGGAAAACTCTTGTGGTCGTATCAGACGGATGGTCCCATCAAGCATGCACCGTGTTTTTCAGATGAACATGACGTGGTCGTGGTACTCGGACACGGAGAAACGGTATTCGTGTTCAAGACGGACACCGGGGATATCGTCTCGAAGTTCCGTATGAATTTCGGGAGTTACGGTTCGCCGCTTGTTTTTCGAGAAAGCGTGATCTGCGGTTCTTTCGATAAGCACGCGTATTGTTTCGACCTGTTCACCGGCGTTTTGAAGTGGAAATTTTACACGGGGTCCCGCTGTTTCTCGACACCCGTCATCGTTGATGGACTGCTGTATATCGGATCGAATAACGCGAGGTTATTCGAGATTGATCCGGAGACGGGTGAGGTGCTGGGCATATTCCAGACGAAGGAGCGTATCGTGAATAAGATAGCGTATGATCGGAACACGGGCACCTTCCTGGTCCCGACATTCGCGAATGAGATTTTCGCGTTGAAAAAGAGATAGCCTCTTTGGTGTGCGGATTTCCGGTGTCCATCGGGCGGCACCATATCGGTGTGTAGCTGGAAACCGCCGTTTTTTGCTGGAATTCTTGTTTTCGGGGCCAGTCTTGCTACAATGGAGGGGATATTTGGTAAATGCTTGTATGGAAAAATTACGCCTGTTTTCGGGGATTCAACCGTCGGGAAATCTGCATATCGGCAATTATCTGGGAGCCATCGCGCAGTGGCTTCCGCTTCAGGATGAGTATGAGTCGATTTTCTGTATCGTGGACCAGCATGCTATCACTGTGCCACAGAATACAGTGACGCTTCGACAGAAGACGCTTGAGATAGCGAAATTTTACCTCGCAGCCGGTATCGATCCAAAAAAATGCACCCTCTTCATCCAGTCGCAGGTACCGGAACATACCGAACTCATGTGGATACTGAATACGATCGCTCGCTTGGGAGATCTGGAAAAGATGACCCAGTTCAAGGATAAGGCAAAACTTGTCGAACAAAAAGGAGGACTGGGTAAGATGGCAAGGAGAATAAAGGAAGGAACCTTCAATACGGAAGAATATAAAAAAGAACAAATCGAAAAGGTTGTCACTGAGTATTTCAATAATGTAAATAAAGAAAATTCCAGTGTCGGGTTATTCGATTATCCGGTGCTCATGGCGGCGGATAT
>JAYRFE010000006.1:0-15027 GCA_041908545.1 Candidatus Moraniibacteriota bacterium | reverse complement strand
TGGTATCGATGTATCCTCGTTTGTTCCATCATTCGTGAAACAGCTCCTCGAAGAACGGATCTGCGGGCAGTACAAGATCGCGGTGACCGGATGTCAGGCGCATGGGAAGACATATGTGGCGGAGCAGCTGGCTCGGCGTTTACGCGCGAGGGGTGTTTCGGCGCACGTGATCGGTATTGATGCGTTGTCTCGCGAACTGTACGGTGAGGATTCTCCCGGCGCGCAGTTTGTCCGTGATGGTATCGCTGGTTTTTTCGGGGAGGAGATGCTTATTGACGGAAGGAAGAACGTACGGCGGGATGTGTTGAAACGTCGGATATTCGCTTCGGAAACGAAATCGGAAGAGAGAGAACTTCTTCATCGTCTGGTCGCTCCGCATATCGATCGGTTGTATCGTGAAGCGGTTTCAGGGAAACGCGGCATCGTGCTCGTCGAATGGGCGCAGCTGGCGGAAATGAAGCTATCACACTGGACGAATCATCACTCGATCGTCGTTTCGGGTGCCGATCCGGAAGTATTTCGTTCCACACGGGCGATTTCTTCGGAAGATGCTGAAACGATGTCACGGTTTCAGTGGAACGCGGAAGAGAAGGCTCAATCTCTGTACGATATGGCGTCACTCGCGGGGAATGGGACGGTTATCCGCTTCGTGAATCGCATCGGAGATGCGGCGTCGCTGGATTCCCTCGCACATTCGGTGCGGGAACTTTTTCCATCATTACGATATGAAGGGATGGCATCATGAATATCGGTGAGTACGAGGTGCTGAAGAAAATCGGCGAAGGAAACTTCGGCCGGACATTCGTGGGACGTCATCGACGGCTGGGTATACCGGCCTGCATCAAGCAGGAACGGACGGGTGATCCGGCGTATATGGCGCTGTTCCGTCAAGAGGCTCTCTTGCTTGCACGAGTGCATCATGTTTCGCTGCCGGCATTTCGGGATTACCTTGAATTGCCGGACTTCGGGCAGATCATTGTGATGTCGTTTGTCGCAGGGGAGGATCTTCGGAAGAAAGTGGAAGCGGAGGGCCCGATCGATGATGAACATATCTCTTGGATCCTTCAGCGGACGCTTGAGGCGTTGTCGTATCTTCATTTCCAGGGCATCGTGCACTGTGATGTGAAGCCGGAGAACATTATTCTCCACCTCAAGGAACATAACGCGGTGCTGGTTGACTTCGGTCTCGGTATCGCGAATCCGACGGGGAAGACTCTTGCAAAAGGGGGGACCGAAGCGTATATGCCTCCGGAATTCGGCAATGGTCTCCCGCCGATTCCTGCTTCGGATATCTATTCTTTGGGGAAGACAGCTATCTTCCTCGCTGGAGGTGATCCCTATGCGGGGACGATACCGAAAGATATGCACCGTGAATTCGCGGAATGCATACGGACGATGATCCGTAAGGATCCATTCGCCCGACCGCAAGACGCGCGAGCAGTGAGTCGCGCTTTGACAGACATCCGCCGCCGTATTTTCGGTCGGACGGAAACTATCGAGTTGTTCAAACTTCGTGAAAGGAGCGTATCATGAGCGGTGCATTTGGATGGGTGAAGGCGGATGTGGGTGGTGGTGGCACGAGAGTGCATCGCTCGGACGATTTTGTCGGGGCGAAGGCCGCTTACGCGGGTGGAGCGAGGTGTGTCGATATCGGATTTGATCCGAATGACGGAAAGAGTCGGAAAATCGATGCTTTCGCGACGAAACTCGGATCAAGAGTCGTTCCGGATGGGATGGGTATGTTGTCCAGTACGGCTGCCAATGTCGTCATGGTGATACTCGATGTGACGGGGTCGATGCGGGAGTGGCCGCAGGAGATTTTCAAGCGGCTCCCTCTTCTCTATGTCGATCTGGTCAGGTATTTCGGATCGGACGACGTGGAAGTGCTCTTCATCGCTCACGGTGATGCGAGTGGTTCGGACCGCTATCCGATTCAGGTCGGACGGTTTGCGAAGGGACCCGACTTGGATGCTATTCTTGCCTCATTCGAGCGCGAGGGCGGCGGATGCGGACGGCAATCGGAGCGGGAGTCGCATGAACTCGTCGCTTATCATCTGGTCGAAAGAATCGATACCGGATCGGCGCAGAATGTCCTTGCTTTTTTCGTCACGGATGAAGCAGGATATGATGCGATCGACGCGGATCAGGTGCAGCAGCATCTCGGCGTTTCGATGAATCGCGAATGTGCGACGGCAAAAAACGTGTTCATGAAACTCTCGATTTCCGCGGATGTCTATGCGGTGGTATGCGATACGCGGACGTATGACCGGCCGATTGCCCCGAAATGGTGGCGTGAAATGCTTGGCGCGGAGCACGTTCTCAATCTCGATGACGCGCGGCGTATCGTTGATGTGATCCTTGGAGTGGTCGCTCTCGGGACAGGAAAGGATCAGGAATTCGATCTCGATCTGACGAAGCGGCAAGTGGGCATGCAATTCGGTCGTGATAATATCGCGAAAGTGCAGAAGACGCTCGCGATTGTCCGGAAGGGTGGTGCAGCGAAGTTGCTTGCCCCACCGGATCAAACAGGGAGTAATGCCGGAACTCGTTCTCTGCTTGATTGAATAGAGTGGTAAAAAAAACTGCGGCACACCCTGGAATCTCAGGGGGTGCCGCTTTTCTTGTTCACTGTCAGCGCTTTTGCATGAACTGTGGCCACTTGTTGCGCCAGATTTCTTGTACGACCTCTCGGATCGCTGGGTTGATCATCCACTCTAAGGACCGTCCGTGGATGAGAGCGTCTCGTACTTGGCTCGCCGAGATGATCGGCGTCGTTCCGTCGTAACGGTTTACGATGTGCGTTTGCATCCCACCCTCTTCACTCAGGACGAGAACGTCTTCATCTGAACCACCGAAAAAGACCGTCTCATCAGCTGGAAAGTCTGCTGCCAAAAGAAGGTCCTTGACTGCTCGGAGCCAGGAGCGGTTGTCCCCTGGAAAATCTGGCAAGGGAACGAGTTTCGCCCCAGGAACTATGGCTCGAAGAAAAGAGGTCCTTTCGTAGTAATCGAAAAACAGAGGGAGTGACCACGGAGCATTTGCACTTCCGACGAAGATCAGCGAACGCTCACACCTTTCTTGCATGGTTCGAATAACGATCTCATGTCCCATCTGAAGCGGACAATAGCGACCCATGGTCGCACCATATTTGTAGTGTTTGTCACTCATACCAGTATCTCCTCCGTTGGTAAAAAGAACTGTGAAGAAATATCTTACCATAATTCACATGTCGAGTCAATTGGTTGCTATTTGAGGGGAAATTTCCAACATCCAGATGTAGGTAATCGTGTAAAATGACGACTGTTTTGAGAAATTTTTGAAGCAGTTTTTCTTGATATTTATTTGTGTCCGCGATAGGATGCGATAAATAAAGCCTATGCTCAAAGAAATCAAACAGGCGCTGAAAAGCCTCGAGTTTAGCGACAATGAAATCGCGGTTTATATCGCGCTAACACAACTTGGCGAATCTCCTGTAGTGAAAATCGCAAAGAAGGCGGCTCTCCCGCGGACGACCGCAGCAAGTGTCCTCCAGCAGCTCGGGAGGAGCGGGTATGTCTCGTCGCATGTGCATCGAGGAACAACGTGGTATTGGATTGAATCTCCAAATACCATCGAGCGCATGTTCGAGAATCGAATCACCATCGCGCGGGAATTGAAGGGGTTACTTTCGGATTTTTATCGGAGCGAGGCTGACTTTCCGGAAGCGAAGATCTACGATACCAAAGCCTCGATCAAAGCGTTTATCGAAAAGACGATGGTGACGATGAAAGATGGGACACTTATCCTGACCATGGATACTCCCGGGGCCGCGAATTACACGAAGATCTATTCGGAGAATTTCGATGCGGTACTGCGGAACGTGAAGCGAAAGAAAAAAATCCTGACACACACTCTGATCCCACATGGATCGGGAGCGAATATCGATCCGAAGAAAATCGTTGCGCAGGCGATTACGCTCCGGGAAATGCCGGCTGGTGTGCAGGGGTTTCAGGCTTCCTTTTGGGTGATCGACGATTTATTTGTGCAGTTTTCCGGCCGGTATCCGTTCATCGTCGCAGTGCGGCATTCGCTTATCGCGGAGAGTATGCGTGGACTGTTCCAGTACCTCTGGTCCGTTTCCGTTCCACTCCGAACAAAAGAGTGACCTTATTCTGGGCGGAACGAATGAAACGAAACGCTGTTTTCAAAAATCTCTTTATTATTCAGTAAAAAACATCCTCTATCCGGTAGATTGGATAGAGGACAAGTGGGTCCTAGTTGAAACCGGTCATATAGCGTATCCCCCCGTTTTTTTCTCCAGATCGAAGTTTCTTTCGATGAAATCGATGACTTCCTCCGGGGATATTGAGCCTGGAAACACGATGTTCGGACCGTGTTGGTCGAGGTAGACCGCGTGTAGATTCCCGAATCTCCTGAGTCCGTCGGACGTATTTTGTCCGCATTGATGGCTACCGCACTCGAATTCCCGCTGTGAGACTCTTGGTACCGTGGAATCGGGCCTGATGGGACAGTGGAAGTGTACGATACAGTCGGTGTCGGGGTGTTCGGCGAATATGATGCGCTGGGATTGTCCACCGACGGAAGGTTTGGATCCGTAGGCGATCACGGTGTCCGGACCATCCGTGCATACTTTCACGAGGCCGATGTGACGCATGTCGTTGAAATCGGTTCTTCTCCGGGAGGTGAGAAACGTCGTGTCGTTGAGTTTGACGGCGAAGTGTCCTGCTGTCACACCGCGGAATCGACGGTATGCACCGCGTTCGATGCAGTGGTCCACGACGGTCCTGAGTGTTTGCGGAACCAGCGGAGAATCCCATGGTACCGGATCGCCATTCACCACGGTACTTCTCGTGAAGGTGAGATGCGAACGAAGATAGGCCATCTCAACCAGATTTCTCAGCGCTTCCTCGCGGTCGGTAGTAGCGTGATAGGCGGCTTCCTCAGGAACGACGATCATGTTGAGGCGAGTTACCGTATCGTTTGCCAGAACGAGATTGGCGCTGGATGCTTTCAGCATATTGAGTGCAGCCCGGTATTGTTCCTCCGGCGAAGCTTCGGTGGTTGTCTTGAATCCGACGAGGAAGATATCCTTGCGCGGGGTCCTATTTCCGTTACGGACTCTGGTGATCAGTTTTTCCGCAGGGGAAAGGTCGAGTTTCTGAGGACCTGCGGACGTCTGAAGACGGCGTGCGTACTTTCCGGAAGGAACTCCATCGACTTCGCCGTCGAAGTCGACGATTGCGGGGTTCCAAAAAACGATCTTCGTTCGGGAATCCGCGACGATGTCATCCAGGAGTACGGAGATATCTTGAGTGGTGACAATCCGACTTGCAGGATCGGCCATTCGGGTGAGATGGAGGTGGACAGCCATCTTGTCCGAGTGGGATTGTGCGAGTTCCGCGATCCGCCTTGCGGTAGCACCGTATGCGGGAGCGCAGAGGGCGAGGTGATTGCGGACATGGGAAATAGTGCCACCACCTACGACGTGGACGATTTTTTGCGACATGATCCTACTCCTTTTGTGGTTGAAAAAGAACTGGTATGCCGAGTATAGGACATGGTGTTAAAGTGTCAATAACTGTTTATAATTAATATGAACACAATATAGATAATGCTTTTATTAAGGTAATTTATGTATCAATATTACATTGACTTTAATTGGATACAGGCGTATCATTTGGATGTATGGATGAATTCATGATGCTTCTCACTGATCTCGGGCTGACCTCGACTGAAGTGTCGTTGTATCTTTGCGGGCTTGAACGGGATGGTATGGGTGTTCAAGATTTCGGAAAAAAAACGGGCATCAAGCGCCCGACGATTTATCATGCGATGGATACGCTTATGGAAAAAGGCCTGGTTGCCCAAAAGAAGGTCGGGAATCGAACGCTTTTTTCCATGTGTCCGCCTGAACAGATCAGGTTTTATATCGCGCGTCAACAAGATCGGCTTCGAATGAAAGAGGCGCAACTCGAGAGGATTATCCCGCTTCTTGCCGAGAGGTATGAGACCGGAACGGAAGAACGGTTTTCTCTGGTGGAATACCAGGGTATTGAAGGCGTAAAGACGGTTTTCGATACGGCTATCTACTGTCGATCAAAGCGTTGGGACATCATCGCGCCCTTCCAGAATTTTTTACGGGAGTATGAACAGGAGTATGCGGAGTATTATCTTCGGGCTCGTGAAAACAACGGTATCGTCGCACGTTCTCTCTGGGAACGAGGAATGAAAGGGCGAAGGTTGACTAAAAAAGAGATACGGCTTCGTAATCCGCGATTCATGCCGAAAAGCATGGAGAATCGTTTTCGCTCGCTGAGCATCATCTTCGATGATAAGGTAGCGATCATTTCGCCGCTCGAAGGATTGTCTGCCGCCTTGATTACTTCTCGTGAGATCAGTGGTATGTTTCGCGCGCTTTTTGATGGTATCTGGGACGTTTCGGAAAAGTACCGATAAGTGGATCGTTGTATGAAAATCGGTTTTTTTGTCATAAGCAGGTAGATAAGGTCGTTGTCTATGAAGACCATCATCGCTATCGGAGGAGGAGAACTGAAGGATCTGGAAACTCTTCCGATCGATCGTGCCATCGTGAAACTTGCGCGAAAGAAGCGCCCGAAAGCGCTTTTCGTTCCTACCGCGAGCAATGATGCTCCCGGGTATTGGGAAACGTTCCAATCCGTGTATGGCAAGAAGCTCGGTTGCGAGACCGATGTCCTGTTCCTTATCCGCGAACAGCTCATGAAGAAACAGATAGAGGAAAAGATTCTTTCGGCCGATATCATCTATGTCGGCGGTGGGAATACGCTTCGTATGCTTCGGGTATGGAAGCGATATGGTGTGGATACGCTGTTGCGAAAAGCGTATGAGAAAGGGATTATTCTTTCGGGATTGAGCGCGGGAGCGATCGCCTGGTTCCGATATGGGTCGAGCGACTCTCGCCGATTCATGAAGAATGGGAAGCAAGTGGAATCTTTCATGCGGGTTTCCGCTCTCGGATTCGTATCGCTCACGGTCAGTCCACATCATATCCGCGAAAAGACGCTCCGTGATCCCGGTATCAGGGAGATGATGCTGCGGACGCCTGGTGTCGCTCTGGCATTGGATGACTATGCGGCGATCTGCATCCGGGACGATCTGTATGAAATTCTCCGATCGAAAAGGGGTACGGTGATACGGAAGATTTTCCGACAGGGAGGAGAAGTCAGAGAGACGATCCTGAGGGACTCGGGGCCGGTGTCCGAGCTTTCGGTGACGGTGAGGAGGGGATGATGCCGAAAAGAGTCGTCTGTCGAGGGGACGTGTGTAATCCGATTGATTTGCTATGAAAAAACTTTTGAACATCGAATTCGAGAAGGCGGTCCGTTTGCTTGTCCGATCCATGCCTGTGTCCCACGAGGGAACGCGGAAACCCGTGTTGTTTCACGGTATCCGGGTAGGTGTCTATCTCTATGAAAGGGGATATTCGCGGGATATCGTTCTGGCGGGGGTGTTGCACGATCTGCTTGAGGACACTGAGGTGACAGAACAGGAATTGACGGATGCATTCGGTGACAACGTATCGAGACTGGTCCGTGCAAGTACCAAGGACAGATCGATCGAGAATGGATCCGACCGGACGGAAGAGCTTATCCGGCGGTGTATCGAGAATGGGGAAGATGCCCTTATCGTGAAAGCGGCCGATATTCTGGATAGTTTCATGTATTATTCCGGAGAGAAAGATACGGATGAGATCCGGTACTGTCTACGGAATGCGGAGGCTCTTTTTCGGGGGAAACCGGAGCGTTTCACGGATACTATCTTCGTGGAACTGAAGATGTGGCAGGAGCGTTGCGCGTCTTGAGATTTCCGGACCCGTGGGCATATGGGAGGGGGGGAGTCCTCTCGAGAAGAGGGATATTTTTTCTCGGTGTCATCAGTTCAGTTTCCGGTAGAGCTGTTGGAAGATGATCTTTTGGAAATTGGCGGAAGCGTGTCTCAGATGTGGACCGGAATAAAAAGAAAGACCCGTATTCTGGGCCTTTCTTTTTGCTTCAGACTTTTCCTTTATTCCACGATGAGCGTTCCCCACTGGCCTTTCGCCCGGTGCCCGGGTTTCGAGCAGTAGAAGACGAATTCACCGGTTTTGTCAGCGGTAAATTCAAAAGTAACTTCCTCGTTCAGGGGGAGTTCTTTTTTGATTCCGAATTCATCGATTACGAAATCATGCATCCCCTTGGTATTGGTGGCATGGACACGGACGAGATCGCCTTTCTTGACACGCATTTCCTTGAGCGAGAACCAGACACCGGTCTCATCATAGTAGGCGGTGGTGGAGAATTCTTTCGCCGGACGATCCGTTTCCGGAGAAATCTTCTCCTGGGGAGCCGTATTCCCGTTCGTTTTGTCGGACATCGGCTCCTTGTTTTTGAAGAAGAAATATCCGCCGATTGCGATGCCGGTGATCAATATGAGGCCGATTATTTTTCCCATAGGGTTATGATTAAGAGTGGTTTATAATTTTCTCCGTGTCTCCGGAGAATCTCAGTATAGGGTATGGGCATTCATTATCCAAATGTGGTTCTCAGATGGGATAGCTGGGGCGGTTGACTCGGGGTGTATAATGAAGGAATAAATATCTGTATGTAATCATATGGCGGCTCAGAATCAGATTCTCGAATGGGAAGAACAGTATAGCGTCGGAGTAGCCCTGCTTGACCAGCAGCATCAGCATATGTTCCGTATGATCAACGATCTTGTCGATATCATTCATGGCGTTCCCGATGCGAAGCGTGTCACGGAACTGCTCGACGCGATCGTCCGGTATAAGCGGGCGCATTTCGCGACGGAGGAAGAATATTTCCGGCAATTCAATTATGAAGGGGCGGAGGAGCATATTGCTGAACATCGGAAATTCGACGAAGCCCTGACCGGGCTTAAGGAAAAGCATGCGGGCGATACCTTCGGCTTGGCTTTCGAATTGATCGATTTTCTTGAGGATTGGCTCGTGCAGCATCTGCTTCATACGGATCAGAAATACAAGGCATGTTTCCTGGCCCATGGTCTGAAATGATCCGGGAAGGAATCTTGTTTGTTTCTTCGGGCCGTGCTATGCTGTCCTCTCTTACGTTGAGAGGAGAGACGAGAGATGAAGTCGCATATTTCACTGAATCCGGATCCGACTCAGTTGGAAGCCGGGATAGTTCCTTTAGTCCAGTTTATCAATCAGCTCGGTTTGCCGACACAATATTCGTGTGAAGGGCATGGGAAGCAGCCTCCGAATTCCTGTCGATCACCTTTTCCGATGGTAGTCATTTTCCCGACGCCCGATTCCAACGGCGCATGTCGGATGGTTCGCCTGATGTGGATGGTCGGTCTTCACAATGGTGATGCCGGGAGTGATGATGAGTATATCCGCTGGACGATTCTGCCGCTCGAGGATGGAGGATTCATGCTTCGTCCGATGAGTCGACATACCTCGTTGAGGATATACCGGAAAGGCGTGACTGCGCTGGTCGCGTCTCTGTCTGAAATGGATGCATGGTACAACCCGTGGCGTACGGAATAGCGTTTGTTGTCGAGTCCACCAGGAGAAGTCTCTTTCGGTGGACTTTTCCTTTTACGGGTGAAACAAGGGGGAGTAAGTTATTTACGATGAGCATTGATCATTTTCGGAAGTGCCGGAGCGGTATTAAAAGAGACAGAAGCGGGATGTGATTCATCTCAGGGAGTCGGTAGGATGTGTCGTTCTGAAAGTTCGGGAGCGATGTGTGAAGCGAGAAAGGTATAGGCACCGAGGACTTCGGTCGAATCGGCGGTGATGCCCGGATAGCGATTGACTTCGAGGAGATATGGAAGTCCGGTCAACTTATCGATGATGATATCGGCGCGCGACCAGGAGAGTCCGAGAAGTCCGCTGGCGTGTACCGCTATATCCCGGATATTTTCCGGTATGCTTTCGACATCGACGAAGTGTTCTTCGGCACCGTTACAGGTGTTATTGCGGAATTCTCCTCGGGAGGGATAACTCTTTTCGCCCGAGACGACTTTGCCGTTCACGACCATGATACCCCAGTCGTATTCGTTTCGGATGAAGCGCTGAAGGAAGAACCGTTTGTTCTTCGGTAGGCCGGCCATTTTTTCGAGCAGCTCCGTTTCGGTAGCGACATATTCAGAATCTTTTCCTTTGGATCCCCGAATATCCTTGATGATGAGCGGATAGCCGCAGACCTCCCTGATGAGCGGCATACTCGCTTCGAAGCGGGAGCGGCTGACATAGACGGTATCGGGAATAGGAAGGTCCTGCAGGGCGAATACCATGCAGTCGGTGATCTTGGAGGTATTTTTTTCGGCGTATGAATGAGGTGTCCCCGTAGATTCGAAGTAGAGACGGAGCGCGTAGGCGATGTCTCGGCAATTCCAGCCGGACGTGAGCCATACGAAAGAAAAATTCCGGGTATCGGTATCCTGGTGGAACACCCGAACCTCTCCTGGCCGGAAGGAAAGTGAGATATCACGATACTGTCCGGCGGTATGTCGGATTGGAAAGGGAAATTTTTGAAGAGCCTGTTTGGTGCTCTGGGCCGACGGAAGGCTGAGTAGGGTGAAGGTATCGTGTAGCATAGAGGGAAATCAAAAGGGTGGATAAAAGATTTCCCTTGAGTAAGCCTATTTGTGTGCAAAAGAGCACGGAAAGAGGAATATGGTCTGAAACGATCGAAAACGAGAGAATCTAATATAATTATATAATAATTTTCATATTCTGTAAAGTATCGTGTCAGGGTAGGGTCTGATTGTTGTTTGGCGGCCGAATTGGTATGATAGGGGGAAGAGAAAAGAAAAAACTATGTGTCTTGCGATACCGGGAAAAATCGAAACCGTGGAAGGACAGAAGGCCCTCGTGAATTTCGGCGGTGTCAAAAGGCGTGTCGATCTGTCTTTTTTGGAGGACGCAGCCAGAGATGATTGGGTGCTGGTGCATGTCGGTTTCGCACTGCAGAAAATAGATGAGGCGTCCGCCCGCGAAGCGTACCGCCTGCTGGCGGATACCCGACCGGCTGACTTGGATGCGGAATTAAAGGCAATGTCATGAAAAGTCCGCTGTTGACCGAAATCGAAGCGACCGCGAGGGATATGGGCGAAGTCCGTATCATGGAGGTATGCGGCGGGCATACGAATACCGTGATGCGTTTCGGTTTGCGCGATGTTCTACCGCCGAATGTCCGACTCATTTCCGGACCCGGGTGTCCGGTGT
Source organism: Candidatus Moraniibacteriota bacterium (assembly GCA_041908545.1). Classification (GTDB taxonomy): domain Bacteria; phylum Patescibacteriota; class Minisyncoccia; order Moranbacterales; family UBA1568; genus JAGOSP01. The sequence goes on along the minus strand of JAYRFE010000006.1, from coordinate 3,797 downwards.
GTGTCACATCGCAGCACGATATCGATTCGATGGTCGAACTCGCGCTCTCGGGCGTGCCAGTCGCGACGTACGGCGATATGATCAATGTGCCTGGGACGAAGATGAGCCTGGTGGATGCGCAGAACCTCGGGGCGGATGTACGTATGGTGTATTCTATCGATCAGATAATCGATGAAAAAGACCGGGTGTTTTTTGCGGTCGGGTTCGAAACGACGACGCCGATGACGGCCAAATTGCTGACGGCAGGTATAAAGGTATTCTGCGCGCACAAGGTGATGCCGCCGGCTATGCGGGCACTGACGAAGGAAATGAATTTGGACGGATTCATCGATCCGGGTCATGTCTCGGCGATCATCGGGAGCGATGTCTGGGGAACCATGGATATCCCTTTGCCGCAGGTCATTTCCGGTTTCAAGCCGGACCAGCTCCTGCACGCGATTCTGATCCTGCTTCGGCTTATTAAGAATAAGGAAGTGCGGGTGGTGAACGATTATCCTGAAGTCGTCTTTCCGGGCGGGAATCCGATCGCGAAGAAAATGATCAAGGAAACGCTCAAGCCCGCGGATACTGAGTGGCGAGGCATGGGCATCATTCCTCTGTCCGGTCTGGTACCGGTTGATGAGCGACTTGACGCGAGGCTCATATATGCGGATATGTTCAAGGATATCGTGAGTGTCGAACATCCCGAGTGCCGCTGCGGGGAAATCGTGCGCGGACTCGTGGAGCCGAGACAGTGTCCGCTTTTCGGTACCGTATGTACGCCGGAGAATCCGAAGGGCGCCTGCATGGTGAGTGATTCCGAAGGGGCCTGCGCCATCGCGTATAAATATGGAAAAAGTTTGGCTGAAGTATGAAGAAAAAAGATGAATCATGTCTGACCGGACAATGTCCGACCCCGATTGAACGTGATATGCATACGATCAAATTGAGCGAGGGCAGCGGTGGCCGGGAGATGCAGGCCTTGATCGGGACGATGCGTTCGCAGTTCGGGTCGGCTGCCGGCTGGGCGCATGCGACGGATGATGGAGCGACGTTCGCTCTCGGGGGGGAGCACTTGGTCTTCACGACCGATGCCTATGTCGTGACGCCGATCTTTTTCCCGGGCGGCAATATCGGGAAGATCGCGTTTTGCGGCACGGTGAATGATCTGGCAGTGATGGGTGCGCGACCGATCGGGATCTCGCTCTCGCTCATTCTGGAAGAAGGATTTTCGAAAGAAGAATTCACAAGGATCATCGAGACGATCGGGACTTTGTCGAAGGAAACCGGTATTCCGGTGGTGACGGGCGATACTAAAGTCGTCGAGCGCGGAGGTATCGATAAGATTATCATCAATACGAGCGGTGTCGGTCTCGCTTCGCGCGTATTGGAAGAGCCACTGACGGAAGGGGACATCGTCATCGTGTCGGGCGGTCTCGGTGAACACGGAGCGGCATTGCTCGCTCGGCGCTTCGAACTTGAAACGACGCTTGAAACCGATAGTAAACCGCTGTACGAGGAATTGGCTGCCATCGGATCCTTCATCAAGCAGGCAAAGGATATCACGCGTGGCGGACTGGCTGCCATCCTGAATGAGCTTTCTGATAAGAACGCCGTAGCGATTACTGTCGAAGAGGAATCCGTTCCATTGCATGAAGAAGTGCGTGCGCTGACCGAAATGCTCGGTATCGATGTCTATAGTCTGGCGAGCGAGGGACGCTTCGTCTGCGTGGCAGCACCGGAACACGTGTCGCAGGTGCTTGGCATACTTCGAACTTTCAATGCCACTGCAGAGCAGATCGGTCGTGTGTCGGCCGGACGGGGAGTGTCGGTTCAAACCGCATACGGAAAGAAGATTCTCTCCATGCCGTCGGGCAATATCGTCCCGCGTATCTGTTGAAATTTTTGAGGCATTTTTTCAGACGGTTTCAGATTTGAGATACGCGGCGATCTGGCCGAAACTGATGCCGCCGTCGCCAGACGGGACATCCCGGTTGATAAGGACGCCTTTGGAGAGAAAGTATCCGGTCATTATGCGATTGTAGGCGCAGCCGCCGGCCCAGACGATGGGCTTTTTTTGTCGCGCGGCAATGGAGTAAAGACCGGCGGCGAGGTAGTACTGTACCGTGGCGGCGAGACGACCTTTGTCTTCGTGGAGATTTTCGATCAGGTATCGGAAGAGCGGAGCGGTCTTGAGCACGGAGCCTTCGATGATAGGAGTGAGATCGAAAGGTTTTGTCGAATGGGCTTCGAGAAGCATGGCTGGACGACCATCATAGGTCCGTTCGTCGCAGAAATCGAGGAGGGCGGCAGCGGCATCGAGAACTCGGCCGCAGCTCGAGGTAAGCGGGGCTTGAAATTTTTCATCGAATTGCTTTTCAAGCAGCGTGAGTTCAAGGGAGGAAAAGCGACCACTGAGGAAAGGTTGTATTTCTTTCGGTGATAGGAAAGAGCGGAGTATGGAGTAGAGCATGCGGTGCGGAAAACGTCCGGCTGCATCGCCGCCGAGCTGCGGATGAAGCTCGAGATGTCCGATGCGCCGGTGGTTCTCGAAGATTTCCCCGCCCCAGAGCGTACCATCGTCTCCGTAGCCGAGTCCGTCGCAGATGATGGCCGTGAAGTCATCGAGTCCGTGTTCGGCAGCGACCGCGAAAGCATGGGCACGGTGATGCTGGATGGGGATGAGCGGAATATTGAGTGTTTCGGCAAGTTCTCGTCCGTAGAGAGAAGTCTGATATTCCGGATGCGCGTCACAGAGCAGAACCTGCGGTGCGATGCGGGTGGATGTAAGAAAACGATCGATGGTGGCCCGATAGCGATCGAGTGTTTCAGGATGCGTCGTGTTGCCGATGTGCTGGGAGAGCGTGACGCGTCCGTGGCCATCATAGAGGGCGAAGGCGTTGTTCATTTCGGCACCGAGCGCGAGAATGGGTGCGGTACCGGTCGAATCGAGCGCGATGGAGCGTGGGACGAAACCACGGCTCCGGCGGATGAGCAGAGGTGTTTCATCGATGATTTTGAGAACGGAATCGTCGGCCGCCTGGACGATTCTTCGGTCATGGTCGAGGACGAGCGGGACGAATTGTTCGGTCCGGTCGACCGTGAGCGGGGCATGCGCGAGGTTGGAAGAGGTACAAATGAGTGGCTGCGGGAAATGCTCGAAGAGGAGGATGTGGAGCGCGGTCGAGGCGAGCATGATGCCGATCGTATCAAGCTCGCTCGCGTCCGGAGATCGGGCATTCCTGCGTACGAGGACGATGGGGCGCTCCGGCGAGAGCAGTCTTCGCTCCTCCTCGGGAGTGAACGTCGCGATACCGCGCGCCATCGCGATGTCACGGCACAATACGGCATAGGGTTTCCGATGTCTTCCCGTCAGGGTATCGAGTTTCCTGATGGTTCTTTTTTCCGTGTTGCAGAAGAGATGAAAGCCACCGACACCTTTGATGGCGACGATTTCATTTCTTTGGAATGCGCGGCCGACGGAACGGAGTTTGTCCGTATCGCTCGGAAAATCGAGGAGTTTCCCGTGTTCGTAGAGAGTGAGTTTCGGTCCGCAGACAGGACAAGCGATCGTCTGGGCATGAAAACGTCGATCGGACGGATCCGTGTATTCTTTCCGACAGTCGGGGCACATGGCGAAGTCGCGCATCGTCGTGGTCACGCGATCGTAGGGACTTGATTCCGCTATGGTGAAGCGCGGTCCGCAGAGAGTGCAGGTGAGGAAAAAATAACCACATCTCCGGTTTTCCGGATCGGTAAGCTCCGCGAGGCAGTCGTCGCAGAGGAAGAAATCCGGCGGGATCTCAGCGTGTCCATTG
>JAYRFE010000005.1:0-2858 GCA_041908545.1 Candidatus Moraniibacteriota bacterium | reverse complement strand
TCAAGAGGAAAGGATTTTTTTTCTATCGATATGACACGAATCAAAAAAACCAGCCCTCCCGGGCTGGTTTTTTTGAAATAATATAGACCGCACCTCCAATGGATGATCCGCCACCATACAAGGTCGATTTCCAATCTATTTCGCCGGTGAAGGAGCGCGAGCTCCGATGATTTCCTGAGCGACACCGCTCGGCACCTCGGCATAGTGATCGAATTCCATCGAATAGCTGGCCCGACCCTGCGACATCGAACGCACCTGAGTCGCGTATCCGAACATCGAAGCAAGTGGCACTTCGGCGGTTATTTCTTTGACGCGCGCGGCACCTTCACCGCGATCGCTCATTTCCTTGATCATACCCCGCTTGGAATTGATATCCCCGACGATATCGCCCATCGAGGCTTCCGGAGTGATGACCACCACCTTCATGACCGGTTCCAGAATGACCGGCTTAGCCTTACGCATCGCTTCCTTGAAAGCAAGCGAGCCAGCCACACGGAACGCCGCTTCCGAAGAGTCGACATCATGGAAAGATCCATCGTACACGGTCGCCTTGATGTCCACTACCGGATATCCGGCCAATACACCGGTCTGGGCCGCCTCCTCGACACCCTTATTGATCGGCTTGATGAATTCCTGCGGAATGACACCACCCTTGATCTCATCGAAAAATTCGTATCCCTTTCCGGATTCATTCGGCTCCAGACGGATCCAACAATGACCATACTGGCCACGTCCACCCGACTGACGGATATATTTCCCTTCCGCCTCCGCCATGATACGTATCGTTTCACGATAGGCAACCTGCGGACGCCCGACATTGACTTCGACCTTGAATTCACGCTTCATGCGATCGACGATGATATCGAGATGGAGCTCTCCCATACCCGAAAGAATCGTCTGAGCCGTCTCTTCGTCCGTATGCACCCGGAAGGTCGGATCTTCCTCAAGGAGCTTCTTGAGCGCCATACCCATCTTCTCCTGGTCGGACTTGGTTTTCGGTTCGACCGTGATATCGATGACCGGTTCTGGGAAAGTGATCGCTTCGAGTACCACCGGCTTGTCCGGATCGCACAATGTGTTGCCGGTGGTCGTCACCTTCATTCCGACCAGGGCTCCGATGTCTCCGGCACCAAGTTCTTCGATTTCCTCCCGATGATTAGCGTGCATCCGAACGATACGACCGACACGTTCCTTTTCATTCTTGGTCGAGTTCAGCACGTATGATCCCGCCTTGATGGTTCCCGAATATACGCGGAAAAATGTCAGTTGTCCGATGAACGGATCGGTAGCGATCTTGAAAGCAAGAGCCGAAAACGGTGCATCATCTTTCGTCTCACGAACTTCTTCCTCCTCGGTCTTCGGATTGGTCCCGAACAATGCCGGGATATCCAACGGGGACGGAAGGTAATCGACAACCGCATCCAACACCAGCTGTATACCCTTATTCCGGAGCGCGGTTCCGGTCATGACCGGATACAACTTGGTTCCGATGACCGCCCGACGCAAAGCCGCTTTCAATTCGGTCTCGGAAATCTCTTCACCGCTGAGGTATTTCTCCGTCAAGGCGTCATCCGTCTCGGAAATCTTCTCAACCATCTTCTCGCGCCATTCCTTCGCCTTTTCCGAATACTCGGCCGGAATCTCACCTTCGATCACCTTCTCCCCCATCGGACCGTCGAAAGTGTATGCCTTCATGTTCATCAGATTGATGAGACCGTAAAAATCCCCGCGCAAACCGAGCGGATACTGGATAGCGACCGCTTTCGGGGTCAGACGGTTCCAAATCGAAGACAAGGCATCCTCGAACACGGCACCTTCCTTATCGATCTTATTGATGAAGCACATGCGCGGCACCTCATACTTCTCCGCCTGCCGCCACACGGTCTCAGACTGTGGCTCGACACCCTCCTTGCCGTCAAACACCACGACGCCGCCGTCCAAAACACGCAAAGAACGCTCCACCTCGACCGTAAAGTCCACGTGGCCGGGAGTATCGATGATATTGATATGATGTCCTTTCCAAAAACAGGTTGTCGCGGCCGACGTGATGGTGATACCGCGCTCGCGCTCCTGCTCCATCCAGTCCATGGTCGCCGCTCCCTCATGCACTTCACCGATCTTATGGGTGATACCGGTATAGAAAAGCACGCGCTCAGTCGTCGTGGTCTTCCCGGCGTCGATATGCGCGATGATGCCGATATTGCGATACTTATCGATAGGAGTCGTACGGGCCATAAAAATACTCGATTTAAGATCTTAGATTGACGATTGATTTATGAATATCAAACCCTCTACAAGAATACAGTGTACCGCATTTACGGTACCAGAGCGAATCGTGGTACCCACTCCCCGTCCCACATCTCGACCGATGAAACGAAAGACCGCCAAGGCGATCTTTCCTGCTTCTCTCGTAAGCCTTCGATGGAAGTCTTTCTTTTTACGCGAAGTGAGCGAACGCCTTGTTGGCCTCAGCCATACGGTGCGTATCGTCACGCTTCTTGATGGCCGTCCCTACCTTGTTCGAGGCATCGATCAGCTCATCGGCGAGTTTCTCAGACATCGCCTTTCCCTTCTTCTTCCGACATGCATCCCGAATCCACCGCATGGCAAGAATCTGACGGCGCTCCCCGGATACCGGCACCGGCACCTGGTAGTTGGCACCTCCGACGCGACGACTCTTCAATTGCAGCATCGGCGCGACATTCTTGATAGCCTGTTCAAACGTATTCAGTCCACCCTTCTTCGTCCGTTCATGTATGACATCAAAAGCATTGTAGACGATTTTCTCGGCCAGGCTCTTCTTGCCATTCCACATGATCATACAGACGAAATGACCCACCAGCGGATTTTCATACTGG
>JAYRFE010000004.1:0-6188 GCA_041908545.1 Candidatus Moraniibacteriota bacterium | reverse complement strand
CTATCATTCCGTTTCTCGGAATCTGGAGTTTGGAATTTGGAATTCTCACCGCGATATGAGTGAGTATTTTTCCGGGGCTGTCTCGATTCGACAGGACGTACTTTCAAAATACGCAAGCCGATCATGATGGTACGATCGCAAACCCTTCCATCGACTGATAAGTGCAAACTTTATCTCAAAAGCCAAGTCGGCAATCGCTTCGGCGTTTACCCCGTCTTACGCTTTCGCCCTCGCCTAATCACCTGGAAGCAGCGCTTCGGCGTCGCTTACCCGGCTCGGCCTGGACCATCGGTCTCCCGATTCTCGATAGGGAAACACCGGTGTCATACCTCGAGAAGGCCCGGGGACTTTCTTCTTGTTTTTCTTCCCCGATCCCCTTTTGCGAAAGACTCGTCTTCCCTCCTTTCCGTCCGCTGTTGAAGGGGGAAGGTACACACAGCGGACTATGCTTGTAGACTATTTTGAATGAATGTGACTGGACATGGGTGCGATTCCCATCAGCTCCACCGTTTCGTTTTTAATACCCATGCCATGAGACGAAGAAGGCACAATCGACCCAAACCGAAAGTCCGTCCGAAGGATACTCTCCGTATCAACGAACAGATTCTTGCGGCTGAAGTAGTCGTCATCGACGAGGCGGGTGAAAATCATGGCGTCATGGCGCTCGATACGGCCATCGCCTTCGCACTTGAGCGCGACGCCGATCTCGTCGAGGTATCCCCGCTGGCCAAACCTCCTGTCTGCAAGGTCACCGATTACGGAAAACTCATCTACCAGCAGGCCAAAAAAGAACAGCAGGCCAAAGCCAAGCAGAAAAAGATCGACATCAAAGGCATCCGCATCGGCTTCAATACCGACACGCACGATCTCGCTTTCAAGAAAGCCCAGGCCGACGGATTCATGGCGAAGGGACACAAGATACGGGTCGAGCTGGTCCTCCACGGCCGGGAAAAGGCCCTCGGAGACAAAGCGAAAGAAAACATGAATGCCTTCCTGAAAAGTCTTGTCACCCCGTTCAAATTCGAAGAAGAGATCAAACGGGCCCCGAAAGGATTCTCCACTCTTATCGCCCCGGAATAATCACCCCTCGACATCAATCCATAATCCCTCCTGAATTCAGGCAAAGTCTATGAAGCAGAAGACGAACAAATCCGTCAGTAAGAAGTTCCGGGTCACCGGATCAGGCAAAGTCACCCGCCGCGCGACCGGCAATAACCACTACAATGTCCGCGATACGGGAGTCGCCACCCGCAATAAACGCTCCGACTCCGGCATCACCGTCCGTGCCGACGAAAAGAATCTGCTCCGCGTCATGCCATACGTTTAAAGACGGTTTCTCCCGGCCCTGTCCGCTCTGTTGACTTCTCCGGGAAAGACCTGCTACCCTGGCGTATCGGCCAAAAGCGGACACCGCGTCCCCCATCCGATTCATTATCCACCGTAAACACACTATATCTATGACCAGAGTCAAGCGTGGCGTCATGACCAAAAAGCGCCACAACAATATTCTTGAGAAAGCCAAGGGCTTCCGATGGGGCCGAAAGAAACTCTTCACCAAAGCGAAAGAAGCGGTTATCAAGGCCGGAGTCTATGCCCGACGGGATCGTCGCGCCAAGAAGCGAACCTTCCGTTCCCTCTGGATCGTCCGCCTCAATAACGCCCTCCGTGAACACGGTATCACCTACCGCGCCTTCATCGCCCTCGAAAAGGAAAAGAATATTGAACTTGACCGAAAGGTGCTCTCCCAGATGGCCGCCGAGCAGCCGGACACCTTCGCAGCTTTCATCAAAAGCGTGAAATAACAGAGACACGATTCGAACCGAAAACACCACTCCTCCCGGGTGGTGTTTTTTAAACTTCGGACCTCATTTTCCTTCATCGGACTTGTTCCGTTCGATACTGTCGATAGCGGACTCCCACCTTCACGATATTCTCTTGAAACCCGGGAAGCATCGCTGGCTTCCAGGCAAGCAGCTTGGCTACCGAATACGATCCGAGCAGAAACAGGACTTCAAGAAAGGGCTCGATCGATTGGGCGGATTGTCCCATGAAAAACCGGTGAAAAACGATGAAGAAGAAAGCCGGATACGCGAGACGATGCAATCGCTTCCAGGATTTTCCTCCCAGAAGACGCACGGAAAAAGTGTTCGAGGTCAGAAGAAGAGGTAGGATGAGGACCAAGCCGATGATACCAGCCGCAATTCCCTTCTCCCAGACGAAGCCACTCACCTGAAAAAAGGATTGTCCGGTTCCCCATAGGAAACTCGGAGGGGCGAGGTATCCGATACCATGCACCAGCGCGAGGCATCCCATCAGGATACCAAGCTCTCTCCGCAAACCCATCAATACCAGAAGAAGCGGCATCCGGAAAAGAGCGGACAGCGGACTCAAAAAAAGAATGGCTATCAGAAGATTCCCGGCCATTTCCCCGAAGTCCCGTTGAAAGAAAGCCGGTGTCGGAAGAAAAAACGTGAGAAGCACAAGAGAGGAGACTGCAAGCAAAAAACGCTTCACAAAAAGAGAGTATCGAGACAGCATGCCGAGAAGCAGGTCATGTCCCAGAAATCCGAATGCGAACAATCGATCGATCATAGTCTCTTATATGAGGAAAAATCACCGGATACTCGACCACGAGAGAACCGGCCCTCTCCGCATGGTCCTCTCTCGGCATTCACACCCGCTTCACTTCAGAAACCACAGGAGAATCAATGTCAAAATGATGATATGCACGACTCCCAACAACAAAAAAAGAGGCGATTTCATACGATCTACAGGGAGGAAGTTTCCCTCATCATACCGCATCTGGCTCTACCAAGAAAGCCTCCTCTCTCCGGAATCTCTCCCCCGATCATATTTAGAAAAAGGTACTGCCTATGCTATTCTTGAAGATGACATTCTGCCCCCAAAATCAAAAACGATGAACGAGCCAATCATTGTTGTCGATAAGCTTCGGATTATCTACAACCAAGGAAAATCGAATGAGTCACGCGCGCTCGAAGAAACCAGCCTGACCGTCTATCCGCACGAGTACGTGATCATTTTCGGGCCGTCCGGCTGCGGGAAATCGACTCTCCTCTACTCTCTCTCCGGACTGCAATCAGCAACCTATGGCAGCGTCAGCGTCAAAGGAAAGATGATCGCGCAAATGAATGAAAAGGAGGAGCTCGAACTTCATCAGACCGCTATCGGTATGGTGTTTCAAGCCTTCTACCTCATTCCCTCACTCAATATCATCGACAACGTCGTACTTCCGAAAGTATTCCGCGGCGAAGCCCCGAAAGAACGGCGTGAAATCGGGTATCAACTCCTTCGTCGCTTCGGCATCGCCGAACAGGCGGACAAATTCCCGAATCAGCTCTCCGGCGGACAAAAACAACGCGTCGCCATAGCCCGATCACTCATCAACAATCCGGATATCATCCTCGCCGATGAACCGGTCGGAAACCTCGATAGCGAAAGCGCCGAGAACGTCCTGAAAATCCTCAAGGAACTCAATGAGATCGACCAGAAGACCATCGTCATGGTCACGCACAATCCGGAACACCTCCAGTACGCCGACCGAGTCATCCACATGAAAGACGGGCGCATCATCAAGGAAGAGATCCATAAAGAAAAACGGCCTATCGTCCATCATAAGGAAAGCGAGGACGAGGAAGAGGAACAGATGAATCCCGAACTCAAGATGCTCATGGCCTCTTTCAAGAGCCTGTTGCCCCAACAGGTCGACGTACTCCTGGTTCCCTTCAAGGCGAAACAGCTTCTTTCCCATCTTCTCTCCGAGTTGAACGAAGAGCAAGTCGCCATGGCCGAGGCCTTTCTGAAGGAACTCCTCTTCAAGAATATCGACAATACCACCTTCGTCGAACGCCTCGACCTGGATCTCGAAAAAGGCGGTGCCGGCTGGAATCATATGCGCGCAGAATCCTTTTCGGCCCGCACCGAAGAGATACTTTCCATCGCCCAATCGATGAAAACCGATGCCGACCGGGCTCCGATCCTGCTTGCGAGCTATCTTATCACCCACTTCCATCTCAAACTCGACGCGAAAAAACTGCTCCGATTCCAGGCGACCCTCAAGCTCCGCATCGAAAGTCAGATCGGCCAGATCGAACTCAGAAAACGCCTCGACGCCCCGATGATCCAGGACGGTGTCGGACTCCATAAGAATACCGTCGAAAAAGTCGCCCGGGAAATCGAAATCATCATGCTTCTCAAATTCAGCTAATCTCTCTTGTCCTGCGATACTATGCGGATTCTCGATCTCATCAAACTCTCCCTGCGTATGTTCAAGGCCCGCGCCATGAGAACGTTTCTCACGGTGCTCGGCATGAGCGTCGGTATCGCCGCAATCATCTTCCTCGTCTCCTTCGGCTACGGACTCCAACGGACCCTGCTCCAGAAAATCACCACTTCCGACGCCCTGGTCAGCCTCGATGTCACGAAAACCGCCGCCGACAACGCTCTCGATCTCAATGATGAGACCCTTGAGACGCTCCGTGCCCTTCCGGATGTCACGGATGCCCTCCCCGTTCTCGAATTGGCCGGCCAAGGAAAATTCGATACGGTGACTCTCGATCTCAATACGGTCAGCGCTCCGGCTTCCTTCCTGAAAAGCGAGGGGCTCAAGCTGAGTACAGGACGTTTTTTCACCAAAAATGAAACAAACAACATAGTCATCACCGAAGCAGTTGCCAAAGTATTCGACATCACCCCGGAAGAAATGATCGGGAAATCCGTTTCCATCACCCTCTTCCAGAGCGACTCCGGCGGACGCTCGCAGAAAAGGAACGCCTTCGCGCTGAAAGAATCCTACTCCATAGTCGGTGTCGTCCAGGGCGAAGAAAATATCGCGTATCTTCCCCTGGATTCGCTCGATGGATTCCCCTTCACCGCGTACACCAAACTCAAAGTGAAGTGCGCCTCGACAGGAACGCTCGCCGGCGTCCGAACCCGGATCGAAGAACTCGGTCTCACTGCTTCCTCCATATCTGAAACCGTCGACCAGGCCAATAAGGTATTCAGCGCCGTCCAGGTCGTCCTCATGATATTCGGCCTCATCGCTCTCATCGTCTCCGCCATCGGTATGTTCAACACGATGACCATCGCTCTTCTCGAACGTACCGAGGAGATCGGTATCATGAAGGCTATCGGAGCCGCCAAGCGGAGTATCGCCCTCATGTTCCTCACCGAATCGACGATCATGGGTCTCCTCGGAGCGCTCGGAGGCGTCGTTCTCGGATTCTTCGAAGGAGAAGTATTGAACATACTCATCAATCTCATCGCCACGCGTTTCGGCGGCGAATCGGTCGATCTCTTCTTCAGTCCCTTCTGGTTCGTATCAACCGTCATCCTGTTCGGAGCCGGAGTCGGCTTCGCGACCGGCATCTTCCCGGCCCGCAAGGCCTCCCGCATCGACACCCTCGACGCCCTCCGATACAAGTAATCGACGATTGACGTATCGCCTATCCTCCTCTATACTGGCCAGAATCGGAATTTCTCCGATTTTTTCGTACCTGAAAAACTCGATCATCAGAAAGGAGATACACATGTTCAGACTCGGAAAGGAACGGACGGCGTTCGGCCCGATATTCTGCGCCGTAGGAGCGCGCGGATTTTTCGGAGAAGGCTACCCGTTCCATCTATACTGGCGCTTCGCCGGCATGACCTGGAAAGGAACGGGCTTCGCCGGAAAGACACTTACCCTCGAACCGAGGCGCGGAAAAAAATTCAACGAAGAAGGCAATATGCCCCTCCGAGACGATGGCCTGACTCCCGAAGAGCTCTTCCCTCGCTCGATCTGGGCGGATTTCAGAAACGGCGGCCGCATGATCAACGCGGTCGGACTCTCCAATTTCGGAGCGGATTTCTATCTCCGTACGGGCCGCTATCACTTGATACGCGAACCGTTTTTCCTCTCATTCATGGCTACCGCCAAGGACCCGAGCGGACGGGAAGCCGAACTCAGGGAACTCTGCCAGCTCCTCGCGCGATATCTCCCGTTCCATGCTCCGGTCGCCCTGCAGATCAATTTCGGATGCCCGAACACCGGACACGACCCATCCGAATTCTACACGGAAATCTGCACGCTCATCGAAATGGCCAAATCGCTTCTCGAAATCCCGATCGTCGCGAACACCAACGCGCTCATGCCGACCGCCATCCTCATCGAGGCCGCCCGAATTGCCGAT
>JAYRFE010000003.1:0-14140 GCA_041908545.1 Candidatus Moraniibacteriota bacterium | reverse complement strand
GATAAGGGCGGGGATGTCACGCGGATCGTGTTGTCCGTCGCCATCGAGCGTGATGATAATGTCCGCTCCGAGGAGTTTCGCGGCCTCGATACCGGTCTTGGTCGCAGCACCTTTCCCACGGTTGAGCTTCTGCCTCAGGGCTCTGGCTCCGGCCTGCCGGGCCCGTTTCTGTGTATCATCTTTCGAGCCGTCATCGACGACGATGATGTTGGAATATCCGGCATGACGGATCTCATGGATGACGTCGTTGATGATGGTGCCTTCATTGTAGGCAGGAATGACTATCCAGATATTCTTTTCGGGGGTGAGGGTGTGCATACGTTCGGAGAGGAAGTTTCAGTATTTTTTACGGTTTCGGGGAATTTTGTTGCCAGCGCCAGGCATCTTCGAGGGCTTGAGCGAGGGAGAGTTTGGCTTCCCACTTGAGCTCTTTTTTGATTTTTTGTGGATCCGCATAGCAGGCGGCGATATCGCCCGGTCGGCGCGAGCCGACGGTATACGGGATCGTGATGCCGGTGACGCGTTCGAAGGTCCCGATGAGTTCCTTGACGCTCGTGCCTTTCCCGGTTCCGACATTATAGACGGTGAACGTTTCGGGGGATTCTTGTGCAGCGAAGAGGGATTCGAGTGTCGAGATATGTGCTTGGGCGAGATCAACCACATGAATGAAATCACGAATGCCCGTGCCGTCCGGAGTCGGATAGTCATTTCCGAAAACGGTGAGGGTAGTCCTTTTTCCTGCGGCGGTCTGCATGAGATAGGGGACAAGATTGTTTGGGGTTCCGAGAGGGAGTTCTCCGATGAGTCCGGATGGGTGCGCGCCGATCGGGTTGAAGTAGCGGAGGGCGGACGAGCGGAGTATTCCGTTGGCCATGGCCGTCGTATCGCGAAGGATATCCTCGCCGATCTGTTTGGTGTTTCCGTAGGGCGAAGTCGCTGGTTTTCGTGGGGCGGTTTCCGGGATCGGGAGCATATCCGGTGTGCCGTAGACGGTCGCGGAAGAGGAGAAGACGAAGGCCCGGACGCCATGATGGAGCGCCATGTCGAGAAGGTCGACCAGGGATCCGATATTGTTCCGGTAGTAGCGGAGTGGTTGCTCAAGAGATTCTCCGACAGCCTTGAGTGCGGCGAAGTGGATGATTCCGTCGATGTGTTCCCGCTCGAAAACCGAAGTAAGGAATACCGGATTCGTGCAGTCTCCGGTATGGAGTGTCGGACGGTATCCGAGTATGTCTTTGATGCCGTCGAGTATCGATGGTTGTGAGTTGGAAAAGTTATCCAGGATGATTGGCGTATGTCCGGCTTGAGCCAGTTCGACGACCGTGTGCGATCCGATGAACCCGGCTCCGCCGGTAACGAGTATTTTCATAGGTGGTGCATGGTTATGCGGGATATCTTGACGGTATGTGGAGGAGTCGGTTTCGGCGGATATATCGAAAGGCTTATCTGCGATAACGTCCGGAGAATTGATTCAGACGGATCTTGAAGAGGGCGAAGATCATATTGAGGGAGTCATGGATGATGCGAACATTCGTGTTGCGCGGATCCCGTTTGATGATGATGGGGAGCGTGGTGATCTTGTAATTGTTTTTCCGGGCGAGGAAGAGGATTTCCGCGTCGAAAGCGAATCGGCGTATGGTGGCTTTACGGAAGAGATAGAGGGCCGCGGAACGTCGGAATAACTTGAATCCGCATTGGGTGTCGGGGAATTCGAAATTTCCGAGAATGAAAATCTGGAGTAGGTGGAAGATGCGGGCCATCAGGATACGGTGCCAAGGAGAGGGTTCCTCGAAGTGCGACCCGGATAGGAGTCGGGAGGCGATAACGATGTCGACGTTGTTTTTCAGAGCGGAAATGAAAGCCTCGAGTTCGGTGATCGAAATGGTGAGATCTGCGTCCAGGAAGAGTATCGGATCGTAGGAACTTTTCAAGATGCCGGTTTTGACGGCGGCGCCTTTGCCGAGGTTTTTTTCAAATGAGAAGAGAATGACGGGTATGGCCGGATATTCTTTCTGAACGTGTCTGACGACATCGGCCGTTCCATCAGGACTACCATCTGTCACGACGATGATTTCGAATCGCGTGAAGCGGGGTCTGAGAAACGCATCGACCGTCAACAGGGTTTCTCGGATGATAGACGCTTCTTTGTAACAGGGAATGACGACGGAAATTTCTGAATACATAAATTTGGGTATGGATATACACAAAACAACCAGGGAACTGTCCGTTTCCTTGATTCCAGTATACTGGCTTTTCCTTTCCTTGGAAAAGGCCCGATTGCGACGGCTTTCAGGGAGAGGTATACTGGCAAAGTATGGGAAGAACGAAGAAATTCTGGATAGTATTGATGAAGCTCGGCATCGGTTTCGGATTGCTTGTCTGGTTGGCTGAAAAAGTGAATTGGACGATCGTACTCGAGAAATTGAGAGATGTTTCTCCGGTTTTTATCGTTCTGTATATAGTGCTTCAGTTGATAGGAAATCTTATTTCAACGAAAAAGTGGCAGATAATTGCGCTGCATAAGCATCAGAATCTCACCTTCACCCTGAAGGAAGGCTTTTTCGCTTACTTGACCGGGGCGTTCATCAATAATTTCCTGCCATCGACACTCGGAGGGGATGCCTATCGAGGGCTTTGGCTTGCTCAGAAAACCGAAGCTAAGGCAGCTTCGCTTTCCACGGTTGTCTTCGACCGATTCATCGGTCTGTGGACGATCGCGATTCTGGCGGTCTTTTGCTCCCTGCCGCTGTGGCATCATTTCTTCAGCGATACGGCTTTCCGAGTGACACTTTCCGGACTGATCGTTTTCTTGTTGGGTGATCTTTTTGTCACGTATGCCTACTTTCAACCTTGGTTTCATCGTCTGCTCGAATGGTTGCCCTTTCAGATCCGACGCCTGATTCAAGAGGTGATCGGGTTCACTGAGAAGGGGATTTGGGCGACAGGAAGCCTGTACGCTCTTCTGTTCGCTTTCGTCGGCATCGCATTGTCGAACTGGACACTGTTCCATGCTTTGGGAAATCCGATCGGTTTCCCGGCATTTTTGAGTGTCATTTTTTTGGTAACCATCGTTTCTTCCGTGCCGCTCTCGATCAATAATATCGGTATTAAGGAGTGGGCATATGTCACTTTCTTCGCTCTTGTCGGGGTGAGTGTCGAGATCGCGGTCACCGCTGCTCTCCTCTCCCGTTTCATTCAGATGCTTATTTCGTTTATTGCACTTCCGTATTATCTTCGGAATAGGGAGCGGTAGGTCTTTTTGGGAGGAAGTTATTCCGCATCCATCTTTACGACTTTGACGAAATTTCTTTCCCGGTCATCGATGAGTAATTGCCAATCGGGGTTTGGATCGGCATATGCGGCCGACATCTGGAGATTCTTCGTCTTTTTCCAGCGGCTGTGTTCCGGTCGGTAGAGGCTCTTCCCTCGCGAGGAAAGTACTGCGTAGTCGAAGTGTTGTTTGGCGGCGGCTTCGTATTCGAGAGTCAGACAGCGTCCTCTGAAAAATTCGCATACACCGTAGTAGTCGCTCCATATGAGAAGGCGGTCGGCGTTCGGGAGTGAATTCAGATACTGGGCCGCTTCATAGCCTCCGAGTCCCCAGGAATGGTGAATGACTTTTTCGCGAGGAAGGAAAAAGTTCGTATAGTTGAAGTAGAATGGCGCGGCGAGAGCAGTACTTGCGAGAGCCGAGAGGATGATTCCCGGCGCAAGCAGACGCCCGGTTTGATGGAGGCCGAAATTCCCGAGGTACCAAGCGGACTTTCGGACACCGGAGGCGGCGAGGATGGCGATGGCAGGATAGAGAAGGATGAGGTAGCGAGCCGTCGCGAGTACTTCCGAAAAAAGCATGGCGAAAAGGAAGAGAAAAACGAACATGAGGAGCGAGAAGTCTTCGAATCGTCCTGATATCGGTGTGTCATCGACAGCATGTTTCTTCGGGAGAAGAGAGGAGAGGAGCCGGAGGAGAAAGAATATGAGCAGAATCGGAGTAAGGGAAAAGACGAGCGGATTCATTTCCAGAAATATCGTTTCGAGGGGATTCGGGTAATAGGTCTTGTCCGGTTTATCGCTGCTGTAAAGGTCTTTGAGATCGAAAGGGATTTTCTCGAAAGTTGTCCATTCAGGGAAGCAGATTCTCCCTATGATGAGCGTTACGCAGAAGACAAGGAGAAAGATCGAAATCGTTTTTTCGAGACGTGGCAGAATTCTGAAGGTATCCGCGTATCGGATGATGGAGTCTCTCCAGGACTTTTTCTGGAGGATGATACCGGATACACCGAGGAGGAGAAAGGAAAGAGGAACGAGGAGCGGGGCGCTGTTTCCGATGGAGAGGAAATCTTCGAGGAGTTCCGGTTTGGACCAGATAGCCGGGAGGAAAAAGAGGGTGATGAGAATTCCGGTGCCGAGGACACCGAGAAGGAAAAGGATGTTGTTTCGGATCCTTTCCGGGAGTGTTTCCGTCTGATGGGCTCCCTGAAAGAACGTATCGGTGAAGATAAGGAGCACGAAAAAGGGCACGAGGAATCCGGCCGTGTATTTGGAAAGAAGGGCAAAGCCGAAGAGGACTCCTGTGAGGAAGACATACTTCTTTTCACGGAGCTTGAGCAAAACAAGGAAGCTGAGAAGGGCGGACGTACCGAAAGACCAGAGCAATGCATCAGGATTCACTATCTGTGTGATGCCGACGAGTATCGGTGAGAAAGCGATGAGTGACGTCGCGAGGAGGGCGATTCGGTCCGAGTAGAGTTTGGAAAGAAGGTGGAAGATGAGGAAGAGGAGGAAAGTATTGAGAATGAGGAGTGGCAGCCTGAATGAGAGGAGGATCGAAGAGGTTCTTCCGGTATCGCAGCGATCGACCTGTATCTCATCTTCTTGGCAGAGGGTTTCGGGATGCGCGTCGAAAAGCAGTCCGGCACCTGAAACAAGGGCGAGTGAAACGCCGGGTTTGTCGTTGATGAGCGTTTTCTTCCAATTGCCCTGATGAAGAGCGTCCCAGTATTCCGGGATGCGTTCATAGAGCCAATAGTGTTCATCGGCGGTGATGAAACGATCGATGTGAAAGAGACCGAAGGCGAAAAAGGTCGCAAGAACGAGAGAGAGAGCGACTCCGGCCGGGAAACGCCTGTGGCTGAGAAGCGGGACGGGCATAAGGGTGTTCATTCTTGGAATCGGTAGACGCGGACGTACTGCGATGGACGGTCATTGATGTCGAGTTCGAAATCCGGAGACGGTTTGGTGTAGTACTGATCGAAACGGATGAGTCCCGGTTTCTGTAGTGTGATTTCCGAGGACATCATTTTGGTCGTCCGGTTCTTGCGATCCGAAGAGATGACGATGTAATCGAGTCCATCCTGCCGGAGCGCCTGATAATTCCGTCCGCGCTTGCAGCGTCCGACGAAGAATTTGCAGACACCGTCCTTGTCGGTCCAGATGAGGAGCTGTTCCGCGTTCGGGAGCGTGTTGAGGTATTGTGCCGCTTCATAGCTTCCTGAACCCATATCCTTGACATTGGTGTGATATGTTTTCGGGAGGAGTGAAGAAGCGTAAGAGAGCGGGAAGGGTGTGGCTGAAAGGGTGAAACCGCCGACAAGCAGGATGCAGGCCGTAATGATGAATGGAGTCGAGGATGGAAGAAGCGGAAGGCGGATTTTGGATGTCCTGAGGAGTCGGGCAAGGGTGATGCCGGCGAGCAGGGCGGCGATCGGGAAGAGGATGATCTGGTAGCGGGTGATCATGGCGACGCTGTTGACGGTGGCGCCGAGGTAGTAAAGCAGCATGAACGCGATAAGGTAGAGCGTGGTCCGTCTCGATGAATCGGAGCTGAACGGACGCTTCAGAAGCATAAACGGGGTTATAAGGAGGAGGAAGAGGGTCATCGGAGGGATGCCGAATAGGAGCGGGTAGAAATTCGTCAGGAAGACGCCGATGAAATCGCTTCGTCCCTCGATGGTTTTGGGAGAGGCGAGGAGTTCGGAAAAATCATACGGGTGCATATTTTTCCAGGTGATCATGAGTGTGGCGATCAGGCTGACCAGAAACAGGGAGGCGATCCCGATGGTGAGGGGTCGTTTGAAGCGATCGAGGAAGGCGGTGGCGGCGCTGGTGATGCGTCCTCGGTTTGCCGAGTGGTCGATGAGGATCAGGGCAAGGAACATGAGGAGAAGCGGCGTCACTTTTTCGAAAGCCTGGCTATAGATCGTCGCAGTGAGGAGTTTCATCGGTTTGATCCACACAGCGGGAAAGAGGATGTAAAAAACGGCGAGCGCGGCATACATAAGGACGCCGAGTTCCGCGAAGGATCTCTTGAAGAAGGCGCTGAAAGGCTCTTTTTCCGGGCGGTGATAGAGATATTCGAGAAAGATGAGGCCGATGAAGAAGACGAGGACGATATTGGCGACATACTTGGTAAGGAGGGCGAGGCCGAGGAAGACGCCGGAAAGGATGAGGTAGCGGAAGAAGCGTTTATTAAGGAAGAGGAGGTAGGAGAGGATCGAAAGCGGGGCGAAGATCCAGAGGAGTGCATCGGGATTGATGATTTTCGATATGCCGATGAGGACCGGTGATGTCGAAAGGAAAGCGTAGGAAAAAAGAGCTGGAGTGCGGCCAAGAAGTCGTTCGATGAAAAAGTAGAAAAGCGGAAGGGAAAGCGTGATGACCAGGAGGAGCGGCAGCCGGAAAGCGAGATAGAAGCTCTCGATACTGTCTTGGTTCGCACTGTATATCTCGCCTTCGTAGCGGATGGATTTGTATTCTTTCGGTGTCTTGAACCAGAGTCCTGGTCCGGTAGCCCAGGCGAGGGTAATGCCCGGTTTATCGCTGATACTGGTTCCTTTCCAGTCGTGTTCCGCGATATTTTTCCAGTATTTCGCGATGCGGTTGTTGTACCAGAGCGGTTCATCGACGGCGGCGAATGTGGTGAGTCCGATGAGGCCGAAGGAGAAGAAGATGAATGTGCCGATACAGACAAGGAGGATCGCGGTCGTTCCCTGGCGACGGAACCAGCCTCGGATACTGTCGGAAGAGCGAGGAGAATCGTCGGGCGTACGGAGGTGTGGGAGGGAGAGTGCTACGACGAGGAATCCGAAGAGCATCATGTAGGCACTTTGGGCGATTTGGAAAAGGTAATGGAAATTTTTCGATTCCATGAGTCCGTAGGTGAGGAAGAACCAGGCGGGGAATGTCGCGAGAAGCAGCTTGCGGAGAAGGGCACGCCAGGAGGAAGGACGGTTATAGTAAAAAAGGGTTCCGATAAGGAGGATTCCCAGGAAGGCGAATCCTGCGTAAAAAGAGAGGTTGTCCCGGGTGAAGCGGAGAAGGGTGAGTGATGCCGTGTGGGGCGCGATGAAGAGAAGCGCATTTGTACCGAGCAAAAAGCTCAGAACGGAGAGTAGTCGGTTTTCCCGACTGAGCAGAGCGTCTTTTGGGAGAGGATTCTTGAGCATACTTTTTCAGTAATACTTTAAAAGGCAGGGAGAAATCCCTTTTTACTTCGTGTTTCCAGTATACCGACTTTTGGCCGGCGCGGAAGGGAGTGGATGTGTGGGCATCCGGGTTGCGTCGGTTTTCGCTTGTCGGTATACTGCAGGAATAGTGTGATGAGTATCCGTTTTTTCTTTAGAGAACAATTCAAGACCTATGACCGAGCGACCGTATCTTTCCGTGGTGGTTCCCTTGTACAATGAGGAGGGAAATGTCGAAATTCTTCACAAGAAGATCCACGAGGCCCTTCAAAAAATCGGAAAGTCATTTGAGATCATTTTTGTCGATGATGGATCAAAGGATAAGACGCGGATCGAAGCGGAGCGCTGTCAGCCGATGACTCTGATCGTGTTTCGGAAGAACTTCGGTCAGACAGCCGCCTTTGATGCGGGGATCAAAGAAGCCAAAGGTGAGGTTATCATCACACTCGACGGGGATCTTCAGAACGATCCAGCCGATATTCCTCTTTTGCTCGCGAAGATCGACGAAGGATTCGATGTGGTTTCGGGGTGGCGGTACAAGAGGCACGATCCCTGGAGCAAAAAGATTCCTTCGCGTATCGCCAATCTGCTCCGTAAGGTACTGATTCATGACGATATTCATGATTCCGGATGCAGTCTGAAGGCCTATCGGAAGGAGTGTTTCAAGGATGTCGACCTCTTCGGTGAGATGCATCGTTTCATTCCGGCTTTGCTTCAGCTCGAGGGTTTCCGGGTATCCGAGGTCAAAGTGAGTCATCATCCGCGCATTCATGGGGTGACCAAGTACAATTGGAAGCGCGGTATGAAGGGTTTTGTGGATATGATTTCCATCTGGTTCTGGAGGAAATATTCTCATCGACCACTGCACCTCTTTGGTGGCGCGGGCGTGATTCTTTCGGGATTCGGAGGGGCTATCCTCTTGTGGATGCTTATCGAGAAGCTGGTTTTTGGCGCGTCGTTGGCGGAACGCATCTGGCCGCTTATGGGCATTTTCTTCGTTCTGATCGGTGTTCAGCTGTTTATTTCCGGGCTTTTGGCGGATCTTACGGTCAGAAACTATTATCAGGCGCGCAATCGCATGAATTACAATGTCAAGGAAGTCATAATCCGGTAGGTAATAATTACAGATATGAAACTCGCTTTTGTCGGGACGGGATATGTGGGGTTGGTTTCCGGAGTGTGTATGGCGGAGCTCGGGCACACCGTGGTATGCGCCGATATCGATGCTGATAAGATCAAGAAGCTCAAGAAGGGTATCATGCCGATTTACGAGTTAGGTCTTGAGGAATTGGTCGCGAAGAATGTCGAGGAGAAGCGTATCTCATTCACCACGGATATCGGGAAGGCTATCCGGGGTGCCGAGGTCGTGTTCAACGCGGTCGGAACGCCGGAGAATCCGAAGACCGGTCAGGCGGACTTGAGTTATGTTTTCGCGGTCGCCGAGACATTCGGAGAGAATCTCAATGGATATAAGGTACTGGTGAACAAATCGACGGTGCCGGTCGGGACTGCCGATAAGACTCGTGATATCGTATTGCACGCGAGTGGCGGGAAAGGGAATTTCGATATCGTTTCCAATCCGGAGTTCTTACGTGAAGGAGCGGCTATCAAGGATTTTCTCAATCCGGATCGGGTGGTGGTCGGCGTGGGTTCTGATGAGGCTCGGAAGTTGATGGAAAAGATCTATCGCCCGGTGGCTCGCAATGGTCGGCCGGTCATGTTTACGGATATCCGTTCGGCTGAGCTGATCAAGTATGCTTCGAACGCTTTTTTGGCGACGAAGATCAGTTTCATCAATGAGATCGCGAATTTCTGCGAGAAGGCCGGGGCGAACGTGAAGGAAGTCGCCAAGGGAATGGGACTGGATACCCGTATCGGTTCCCGTTTCCTCTACGCTGGCATCGGATATGGAGGATCCTGTTTCCCGAAGGATGTCCAGGCGCTTCGGGAAACCGGAAAGGAATATGGAATGGAATTCACCATCATTGAAGCGGCAGATGCACTGAACGACCGCCAGAAGATGCGTCCGGTCGAGTTTTTGGCGAAGCACTGGAAATCGCATAAAGGGAAGAAGATAGCGATATGGGGACTCTCCTTCAAGCCGCGGACAGATGATGTCCGTGAGGCTCCGGCGCAGTATATCGCGGCCGCTTTGCTCAAGGCGGGTGCCCAGGTGACCGCTTTCGATCCGGTGGCTATGGAGAGTTTCAAGCGGGCTTTTTCGGACAAGCGGATGAAATATGTCGAGAGCGCCTTGGAGGCGGCAGAGGGAGCGGATGCGCTTATCGTCTGTACTGAGTGGGATGAGTTTCGGACGATCGAGGCGACGGATCTTGCTCGAACGATGAAGGGCCGGGTCATCATGGATGGACGGAATATCTTTGATCGGAAGGAGATGGAATCGGAGGGATTCGTCTATTTCGGTATCGGCCTCTAATCGCGAACGCTGTTTTCTGCGAGTATGAAATTCCTGTTCCTGAATTATGAATATCCGCCTATCGGTGGCGGAGCAAGCACTGCGACCGAAGCCATACTCAGGGCTTGGAAAGAGGATTCCGAAGTCGAAGTGCATCTCATCACGTCGGGGCTGGGGAGCGAGTACGAAAGAATGGATCTCGGTGGGTCGATTTTTATCCACCGTATGCCGATCGGGAAGGATGCTTCCCGACTTCATTCCCAGTCGATGCGGGATATTCTTACGTACTCCTGGCGGGCGTGGCGGTTTTCACGAACATTCATTCGGGAAGAAAACAAGCGGAAGTCTTTCGATGCAACGCTCGCGTTTTTTACGATTCCTTGCGGGTTTCTCGCGTATTTGATCGAGCGGCGTTTCGGTATTCCGTTTGTGGTATCGCTGCGCGGAGCTGACGTTCCCGGATTCAGCGAAAAGTATGATACGTTCTATATCTTCGCTAAACCATTCGTCCGTTTTCTCTGGCGTCGGGCCCGAGCGGTGATTCCGAACAGTATCGGTATCCGTTCGCTGGCGGAAAAAACGAGTCCCGGACAACCGATGCGGATCATCGAGAATGGCGTGGACACGGTGACATTCGCTCCGGATGACAAGAAAAAACCGGATTCTCCAGTCATCTTTCTTTCGACATCCCGATTGACTCCGCGCAAGGGGATACATTTTTTGATCGAAGCGTTCGCCGTCGCGCTGAAGGAATCGCCGGTTCCGCTGGAGCTCTGGCTTATCGGAGAGGGGGAGCAGAAACCGGAACTTCAGGCGAGAGTTGCGGAGCTTGGTATTGATGGACAAGTTAAGTTTCTTGGTCGGATCGAACATGATCGATTGGTCGACTATTATCGCCAGGCGCATATCTTCGTGCTCCCGTCGAAAAATGAGGGGATGAGCAATTCGGCGCTGGAGGCGCTCGCTTGTGGGTTGCCGCTCGTGGTGTCGGGAACGGGTGGTATGCAGGAGCTTGTGACGGAAGGAGAGAATGGTCGTTTCATTGATCCGGAAGATACGGTCGCTTTCGCGCGTGCGCTTTCCGATCTTGCCGCGTCGCCGGACCGCATCCGGACTTTCGGTATCGAAAGCCGTCGTCGCGCTGAGGCCCGCGGATGGCGACAAGTGGCTACCCGATTCAAGGATGTTCTTGAATCGGTCAGTCGGCCTTCAGAGGAAAAGAAAAAGCGAAAATTAGGAATAAAAAAAGGCCGGTAGTGCGCGTTGTAAACAACGGTCTTGCCGGCTTTCTCGATGCTGCCTCGATGGGTAGCTTATTTTTTTATGCTTTGGTGTGGAGTCTCCCTGTTTGTTGCCAGGGGCCTAGTGGATTGTGGTGGCACCTTCCGTCGGCGCACCGCATCCTTCATAGGCGTCGGGGCAGGTGTCGCAATCCTTGTTGCATCCGTCTGAATCGGTGTGGGTGGCGCCGTGCACCGCGAGAAGGCTGTTGACCTCTGCTTGATCAAGCGGAGTGGTTGTCCCGCCCGCTATGAGTGTTATTTTCATGACTTTCTCCACAGAGTGAAAGGCTCTCAGGAATTTCTTCCTGCCGAAACCTTCCAGTTTTTAATCCTCGCATTCGATAGCGAGGGGACTTTTCCGCATTTTTGAGGTGCGGGTTTTCGCCGTTTTCTTCCCGAAAAGATTCATTCGGGACGATGACGGTTACAGATAAGTATACACCCGTTATCAGGTTTTGTCAATCGCCCCCTGAGAAGGTGATCAAGGAAATCCGAACGTCTGTTTTGGGAAATCACACTTGGGAATTCTTGCTTTAAAACGCTTTTTTCCGTAGTGTGAGAAGGGGGCTGGTTTTCGGGCTAAAAGGGGTATTTGGTAGCCTCCGTTGAATATCGGGATTTGAATATCAAGACTTATGGATCAGGAGCATATCCGGAATTTTTGCATCATTGCGCATATCGATCACGGGAAGAGTACCCTGGCCGACCGTTTGATCGAGCTCACGCACACGGTCGAGAATCGCAAGATGAAGGATCAGGTCCTCGACCAGATGGATCTCGAGCGGGAGCGTGGCATCACCATCAAGCTCCAGCCGGTGCAGATGGGATACTCTTTTGGCGGTGCGACGTATCAATTGAATCTGGTGGATACACCGGGACATGTGGATTTCCATTATGAAGTGTCCCGTTCGCTGGCGGCGGTAGAAGGCGCGATACTTCTGGTCGATGCGACCAAGGGAGTGCAGGCGCAGACGCTCGCGAATCTCTACCTGGCTATCGAGCAGGGGCTGACCATCATCCCGGTGGTGAATAAGATCGATCTGCCGAATGCGCAGGTCGAGAAGACGAAGAAGGAAATCATCCATATTCTCGGGTGTCCGGAATCGGATATCCTGGAAGCGAGCGGAAAGACCGGAATCGGCGTGCGTGCGGTGCTTGAGCGGGTCATCGAGCGGGTGCCGGCTCCGGGAGGTGATCGGAACGGGAAATTCCGCGCGCTGATTTTTGATTCGGTGTACAACGTCTACAAGGGGGTCGTCGCCTGTGTGCGG
Organism: Candidatus Moraniibacteriota bacterium; assembly: GCA_041908545.1. Classification (GTDB taxonomy): domain Bacteria; phylum Patescibacteriota; class Minisyncoccia; order Moranbacterales; family UBA1568; genus JAGOSP01. The sequence goes on along the minus strand of JAYRFE010000003.1, from coordinate 1,707 downwards.
GTGGTCGATGGGAGTGTGAAACGGGATGATATCCTGCACATGCTTGGGACGGGCCATGAGAGCGTGACCGTGGAAGTCGGATTCTTCAAGCCGAGTCTCGTGCCGACACCGATACTCGAAGCGGGTATGATCGGGTATATCGCGACCGGGCTCAAGGAAGTCGCCCATTGTCGTGTCGGGGATACGATCACCTGGAAACCGAAAGATCGTGAACCGATCGGCGTCGAGATGCTTCCCGGGTATCGGGAGATCAAGCCGACCGTCTATGCGAGCCTCTATCCGGTCGATGGTGATGAATACGGGTCGATGCGCGATGCGCTCGAGAAATTGAAACTGAACGATGCTGCCTTCGTTTTTGAACCGGAGTCGAACGAGGCGCTCGGCCGGGGATTTCGCTGTGGTTTCCTCGGTCTTCTTCATCTGGAAATCATCCAGGAGCGGCTGCGGCGTGAGTTCGATATGGAGCCGACGATCACGACGCCTTCCGTCGTTTATGAAATCAAGCTGATCGGCCAGGAGGAACGCCTGTCGATGTATTCTCCGTCGAGCCTGCCTGATCCGTCGAGTATCGAGACGATTTATGAGCCGTATGTCGACTTGTCGATCATCACGCCGAGCGAGTATCTCGGGAATGTGATGAATCTTTCGCAGAAGATCCGGGCAACGTACAAGAACACCGAATACCTCGATGAGACACGAGTTCTCTTGTCGTTCGAAGCACCACTCATGGATGTGATCGTCAACTTTCATGATGAACTGAAGAGCGCGACACAAGGGTACGCCTCGATGAATTATGAGCCGATCGGGTATCGGGAGAGTGATGTCGAACGACTGGATATCCTGGTGGCCGGCGATCGGATCGATGCGTTTTCACGGATGGTGCCGAAGCGTCTTCTTCAGGAAGAAGGGAAGCGTATGACGGAGAAATTGAAATCAGTCATTCCTCGGCAGAATTTCGCCGTGGCTATTCAGGCGGCCGTCGGGGCCAAGGTGATCGCGCGTGAGACTATTTCCGCGTACCGCAAGGATGTGACGGGTGGTCTGTATGGAGGGGACTTTTCGCGTAAGAAGAAACTTCTGGAAAAACAGAAACGTGGGAAGAAGAAGGCGAAGGAGCTCGGGCAGGGAAAGGTTTCCATCCCGGGTGAAGCGTTTTTGGCGATACTCAAGAACTGATACTGTGTGTTCTTGGAAAAAGAAATGAAAGACGGTATACTGGGAAAGTAATTATTGTGAGGAAATTCTATGGCTTTAGAACTTACGGAATCGAATTTCGACGCGGAGGTACTGAAGAGCGACAAGCCTGTTCTCGTCGACTTTTGGGCTCCCTGGTGCGGTCCGTGCCAGATGATGGGTCCGGTGATCGATGAGCTCGCGAGCGAAGCGACGAATGCCAAAGTTGCGAAATTGAATGTCGATGATCATCCTGGTGTCGCCCAGAAATACGGCATCATGTCTATTCCGGCCCTGAAGATTTTCAAGGGTGGTCAGGTAGTCAAGGAATTCGTCGGTATTCAGACGAAGGACAAATTGAAGACGGAACTTGGTGCGGCCTAGGTTTTCCTGCGCGCGACCAATCCATAAAAACCAATATGAAAATTCATCGAGAACAGATCGATCTTGAAAGCAAGACGCAGATCCAATTCATGGATATTACCGACCAGGTCCAGGAAATCATTGACCGTTCGGGGATACGTGAAGGTCAGG
>JAYRFE010000002.1:0-22987 GCA_041908545.1 Candidatus Moraniibacteriota bacterium | reverse complement strand
TTAAGATAGTCTACTTTATCTTTATATTTTTTGTTGGCCAAGCCATCCCATTTACAGTATGTGATTTTTGCCAAATCCGCTCCGGGGAGCTCGCTTTCTAACACTAACCGAGTTTGTTCAAGGATGTCACTCCCGAGTTTATCAACTTTTTTAAGTGCAGATTGAAAAGTCACACGGTTTCTTACTTCAACATTGATAGCATGAATTGAATCAGCAACATAAATAATAACCTTCTCTCTGGTATATTGAAGAGCCCATTTTGTGAGCGCGACAACATTATCTACGGAAAACCATTTGTTTCCGAGACTAATTCCAATTCCGATATTATATTGTTTGCTTTCTAATTCTTCTTTACTACCTCCTCTGATCGTAAGTAATTGCATATATGTGTGCTGGGGTGCTAGGATTCGAACCTAGGATCATGGGACCAGAACCCAGTGCCTTACCGCTTGGCTACACCCCAAAAAATATCACGAAACAGAAAACCGTCAACCTGAGCGACGAGTGATCCCAGTGTAGCAAACCCTTTTTATTTTATCAAGAAAAAAACGGGCCCTGGTCATGCCAGGGCCGGATGCAAGAGAACGAGGAGGATATACCGATATCAACGAGAGGGAGAAGTAGGAATCCTCAGGACAGGCCCGGGAATCGAAGGAAACGTGAAGAGTACCGGCGAATGAAGCGCCGTCCAAAGCTCTCCGTACAACACCCCGTGCTCGAGGGCTCGCGGAAGCGCATGCTGACAGGCTTCGAGCCACTTCCGCCTCTGCTTCTCCGGCGTACAGTAGATGAGCGTCAGAATGTTGTGCATCCAGTCAGCCATCTTGAGCCGCACCGCTGCCTTCTTCGCGGTTTTGAAGCGCTCATGATACGTATCGATACGCGCCTCGCGCGCCTCATCCGTTTCATCATCGCGACCGGATGGCTTGGTCATGATATCGACCAGATAGGCGACTTCGCGTCCGTATTCTTCCAAGATCCGAGAATTCGGCCATTCCTTCGGGAAAAGCTCGGTCACGTCATGGAGCAAGGCGGCGAGTATTTCATTGGCATCGGTCACTCCGAGATGGATCATGAGGATTGTCGTCACTGCACGAAGGTGATCCATATAAGGCCCGCCACTGTCACGACGAATATCGGCGAACTGTTTCTCCATGAGTCCATACACGATTCGAATCGTTTCCTTTTTTCGGGTATCGAAAGATGTTCGGTTCAGATATTCCAGAAATTGCTCTTTGTTCCGATACCGGAAAAGGATGGCCAACAACCGCAGATATTCAAACATGAACATGATACACCTCCTTTCAGGAAAGATGTTTGATTGGGAAGAAACTCGGATCGACTTCCAAATATACCGAAAAGTATCAAAAATACAAGGACCGAACCCTGTTGCTCCAGGATGAGACCAGGAATGAAGGACACCGTATTTTCTTGTAGATACTCCTTATCTCCCTGGCTTCTAGATCTTGAGATAGCGCCGAATCGCCAGCGAAGCGGAAAAAGTTGTCAATGCGATGCCGAGCATCAAGAGCCCAGCGAAGATGACGGCGAAGTATCGAAGAAAAAGTGACTGAGTATCCCCACCCAGAGGCAAGGCTCCTTCCGTCATCGGTGCCAACGAATGGGAGACGATCAGCAGGAAAACCGAAGCGACGACCGAGGAGACAACTCCGTAAAACGCTCCTTCGAAGATGAACGGCATCTTCATGTAAAGATTGGACGCTCCGACCAGACGCATGATCTCAAATTCCTGCTTATGCGAGTGGATGGTGATATACATCGTGTAAAAGGTGATGATGAGGGCGACCGCAATGAAGATACTTCCGAGCGTCAATCCGGCAGTGGTCGCCGCACTGTTTATGAGCTGAATACGTTCGAAGATCTTCCTGTTCTTCTCATAATTGACACGGCTGATATCATCCGTAAATGAGGAATTCTGTACCGATTTCGCGATGACCTCATAATACTCCGGAGCCGTCGCTTTGATGACGAGCGAGGAAAACAGCGGATTTTCCCCGATTTCTTCCAGAGCCTTCTTGACACTCTCATCATTGCCATTCTGAGCTAGAAACTCCGATAAGGCCTGTTCGCGTGAAACGAATTCTATGGAGGCGACCTCCTTGGTGCCTTTCTCCAATAAGGCCTTGATCTCCATGATACGCTCCTTGCTGACATCCTGATTGAATGAAATCGTCACGTTCACTTTATCCTTGATATTCTCAAGGACAAGATGTGTCGAATAGGCGACAAAACCGGAAAGTCCGATAATGAAGAGAGAAAGCGAAAGAATAGCGATCGTAGCGAAGGAAAGCCAACCGTTCCGACGGACATTCGACATACCCTCACGAAAGGTTCGCCACAGCTTGAGTGTTTTCATATGCTTTAAATGTTTTTCGGAAAAACGGGTTTCGAGACAGTAGACGGTGCCGAGACGAACTGAGGCGTATATTTCCCGTTTGCCTCATCGCTTGTGATTCTCCCCTGCTCAAGGGTGATGACGCGCCGACCAAGAGTATCGACGATTCCCTTGTTATGAGTGGCAAGAAGAATCGTGGTTCCGAAAGAATTGATCTCGAGAAGCAGTTTCACGATCTCCTGCGTCGAAGCCGGATCAAGATTTCCGGTCGGTTCATCCGCGACGATCATCTTCGGCCGGTGAATAAGCGCGCGGGCAAGCGAAACACGCTGCTGCTCTCCTCCGGAAAGCTGCCTTGGATACTGTTCCGCCTTATCACCAAGACCGACGATTTCAAGAATTTCGGGCACTTCACGATTGATTTCCTCCGTTTCCTTGCCATCGACTTCCAGAGCGTACGCGATATTCTCGAAGGCGGTCCGGTTCGGCAACAGCTTGAAATCCTGAAAAACCGTTCCGATATTCCGGCGAAAAAACGGGAGGTGCTTTCGGTTGATCCCGTTGATCGGACGACCGTTGAAGTACACCTCTCCCTCCGAGGGAATCTCCTCGGCATAGATGAGTTTCAGAATAGTCGATTTTCCCGCTCCACTCACCCCGACGAGCGAAACGAATTCTCCCGGAGAAAGGGAGAAAGTGATATCGTTCAATACCTGATGATCTTCCGAGAAACGTTTGGAAACATGTTCGAAACGGATGATCGGGACAACGTTCGCCATATTTGTTTTTGATGAATACTCTACCTTTCTATTCTCGCCTACTTTCGTAAGGCACGCAAGTTGGATTCGATGAAAAGATCGATATGTCCGTTCAGGACACCGGCTGTGTCGCTCGTTTCGACACCGCTCCGATGATCTTTGACGAGCGTATAGGGATGCAGGACATACGAACGGATCTGATTCCCCCATTCAGCGCTCTTCACCTCGCCTCGCAACCGCAGTCGTTCGGCAAGCTGCTTCTCTATCTCCTGTTGCGCGAGCTTGCCACGGAGCATTTTCATCGCTTCTTCGCGGTTCTGAAGTTGGGAACGTTCGCTTTGACACGCGGCCACCAATCCGGTCGGGATATGGGTCACCCGCACCGCACTCTCGGTCTTGTTGACATTCTGCCCCCCAGCTCCGGAAGATCGATACGTATCGATACGAAGATCGTCAGGTCGGATCGCTACCGTCGCGTCATCCTCGATGACCGGCAATACCTCGACCGATGCGAACGAGGTCTGGCGTAGACTATTGGCGTTGAACGGAGAAAGTCGGACAAGACGATGGATACCGGCCTCAAAAGAGAGGTAGCCGTACACGTATTCGCCCGTAATTTCCACCGTCACACTCTTGATTCCCGCCTCTCCACCCCGATTCTCATCGAGTATTCTCGCCTTCCACCCTCGCTCCTCGGCGAAACGGAGATACATACGAAGCAACATTTCCGCCCAGTCCTGAGCATCGACACCCCCAGCCCCGCTCCGAATAGTCAGAAGGACATCATGCGTATCGTACATTCCCGAAAGCAAAGCCAAAAATTCCCATTCGGCGAAAGTCTTCTCGAATGAGGCGATGGAATGTTCGATTTCAGCGGTTTCCGAATCGGAAAGACCGAGGGCAATCAGATCGGCGGTATCATCGATATCCTTTTCCAAGGCAGAGAACTTCTCACGCTCTCCCTTGAGGCGCTCCAATTCCTTCATGGCGCTTCCGGCACGCTTGGGATTGTCCCAAAAACCCGTCTGCTCGCTTTCCAAAGTGAGTTCGGCGATGCGCCTGTCTTTCGTGGCAAAGTCAAAGATATTCCTGCAAACGCAGGAGTTTCTGGCGAAGAACGGTCAGTGTCTCAAGGGGTGATTCCATAGGATTTTCCGTATTATAACGAAAAAAATGGAAGATTTCAAGATAATGCCCATCATACTCCATGGGACGGAGACAGCTGAGCTTGAAAAAAAGATTCGTTTCCGGTATACTCCTCTTGTTTCAGATTCAGCCAAGATAGCTCAGTTGGTAGAGCAATGCACTCGTAACGCATAGGTCCCGGGTTCAAATCCCGGTCTTGGCTCATCTCACCATTCATCACCGACGAATGAAAAACAGCCTTAATCTTATGCAAGGCTGTTTTTTTATTCAAAAAGTGGCAAGAATCAGTTCTAACGAGCTTCATCCAGCGCTTCATCCATCATCTGGCGCAGGGTGTCATACTCCACCGCTCCGGAGATGAGACGATTTCCGATAAAAATAGCCGGAGTAGCAGTGATACCGAGTGACCGGGCCTCCGAAGCCTCTTCTTCAACCTGCCCGGCGAAACGGTCCTGATCCAGACAGTCAGAAAAAGATTTCCAGTCGAGCTTGACCATCCAGGAAATGTTTTTGAGTTCCTGTTTGGTATTCGGGCGATGCATCAAATCTGTTTGTTTGCTGTACAGCGCATCTGCGTATTCAAGGTATTTCCCCTGCTCATGGGCACACAGGGAAGCTTGAGCCAACAGCGGTGCCTTGGGATGAATATCGATCGGAAGCGCCTTGAAGACGAAAATCGCCCGGTCACCGTATATGTCCAGCAACTTCTTTATCTGATTCTTGTGAAAACCACCGCAAAAATCGCACTGGAAATCGGAGTAGATGACGACGGTAAGTAGTGCATTCCGATTCCCGATGACGACGCTCCCATCGGTGACGGAGGGAACTACAAGATATTTCCCTGATGGCAAACCGAGCTCCTCCATATCGAGAAGGTATTGCTTCCCCGAAGCCCGGAAAAGCGAACCGGCTTGAGCGAAAAAATCCGTCTTCATGACCGCATCCGAAAAAATGAATGCGGGCAATGAACGCAGAGCATGCCGCTCGATCAGACTCCGTCCTTCATCGGAGTCCTCGGCTACCACCGAAACGCTCAATGTCGGGAGGACTCGTCGCAACCAGATAAGAGCTTCATCGGTATTGCAGGCTTTGCAATCAGGGTCCGTCAGAAGGATCATATCTACTCGGGGATCCCGATAGGCGACCCAGGTCCTCCCTCCCTGCCCCAATACCTCGTGTTCACGGACAGCGGACTGCGAAAATCCTCTTCCGAGCACGAGCTGTCCGATATCGACGAACAGACTCCCGAGAAACAAGCCTCCGAGAATGATGGCGAGAGCCAGCGAATTCTTCGATGCTACCTGAATACTCCGCTCAATCCCCATGAATCTTTCCGACATACGTTCAAGATACCCGATTTATAATCATTATTCCGAATCGACACAGACCGGCCCTGCACCCTGCTTCGGGGTATAGGCGAACGACCCTCCTTCTTGCAATGTTTTCGCCTGCAATTCGATCAGGCTGATCCCTTGAGGACTGGACGCCAAGCGATAATCGTCGTATCCGATAGTGATGAAAAAACTCAACAAAAACTTTATGAGGATACCGAAAACGAACGCCCCCAAGAAAAGCAGACCGACCGATACGGAAATATCTCCTTTTCCTGATTTCACGGAAAGAGAACCGGGGTACCGAAGCACATCACCCGGAATCATTGCCCGCACCTTTTTCCGAATATTCCGAAACATAGGCTTCGTCATAAAAAACACCCGATAATCTCAAAAAAGATATCGGGATATCGTAGCATAATTCACCGAAAATGCAATATTCTCCTAAAGATTCGTCATCTCGTCAAGAGCCGCATCCAAATCATCAAGTGGACGCATTCCGACCGCCTCCTTCTTCACGATCTTGGATATAAAGGCCTTCCGAACTCGTCTTTCTGCATCAGAAGGATGCATATGATGGAGTATGGCCCCGTTCACCGCCACATTCGGACCCGATTTGCAAAAACGGAAACAATCATCCGAAACCGTCACTTCGGCTTCATTTTCAGAAAATGCCTTCTTGAGAACAGTGGCGACCGCCTGACTTCCCCTTTGACAGCAATTGACGTTCACGCAGACACGGACCCGGGATTTCATACTTTATTCACCTCATTGACGATTCAGTCTCCCTGTCAGAGTAATGAAAATATCGATCCGTGGCAAATCCGCCCCTCCCGCTTCCTATTTCAACCGATTGATACGACGTATCCGTAACCCTATACAAAATATACAGTTAGGATATATTTAAGGCAGGTTTTCATACAGAAAATTAACACAATCCTATGAACGTGCAATTCACGTGGAGCGCTTCGATGTCGGTGAATGATAAGAAACTTGACGATCAGCATAAGCAGCTTCTTGAGCAGGTCAATTCCCTCCTCGAAGCTCTCGCCGGAGGCAAAAACAATCTCATCGTCATCGAGCAGGTACTCGGATTCCTCGATCGCTATATCGAAGAACATTTCACGGATGAGGAGCGTTACATGGAAGAACATCAGTATCCTCGTCTTGAAGAGCACCGCGCACTTCATGCCGGATTCATCGAGCGCTACAAGCAAATGAAGGAACGGATCTATACCTTCGCTTCCGTCGACGAGATGCTCATCGATCTCGAAGTCCATCTCGGCCGCTGGTGGATCGACCATATCGGAGGCGCCGACAAAGACTATGCCGCATACGTCCACGAACACTATTGAGATCGAGGGGCGGCGAAACACGGCGATCATGGTCTTTGTAGACGGGCCGATTCCAGAAGTTTTTTAACATTTTTTCATCCTTACTCTTACGAAAGGAGAGTCGTCATGACAGCTACCGAAAAGGAAGACGGCATCGCTGCGATGGAGGTACTCCGGGCGCTTGGGACAAGACTGACCAATGAGCACGGCTTCCTCCCTGATCGGGAAACCGTGCTCCGGGTGGGAACGTTCATTGATACCATCGGGGAATACCACGCGGCACAACGGAATCAGAACGCAGGACGCCGAATCAAACCGGAAAGAAACCAGGTACACAAGGATGTATGCCAGACGGACCAGAAAGAATGCCCGTTTCGCAGTCCCGGCGAAACAACCTGCCATGAATGCCGATCGCTTCAAAGACTCTACGATGAGGCACACGCGATCGAAGATATCCTCATCAGGCATGGACTCATCGAAAGAAAGGAGGAACATCAATACCTCCAAGCCGCCTGCAGCGTCGTCGACTATCAGGACGCGCGTATCCGTATCGTTTTCCAGGACCCGATATTTCAAAGGCTCCATATCCTGGAATGGTTCAGTCCGCTTGGCTATACCTGGTCCATAGTCATCGGACTATTCTTCGCGCCGTTCCTGACGGAGGCCGACTGGATGGAAGATAACTGAGATATCGGCTGGTTCCCTTCCGATTCTCCCACGATACGCTCCCCCTCGGGGCAGAAGTTCACACTCTGCCCCATTTTTTTCTCCGGCTGCCCGCCTCTGGTATTGACATTTATTATAATAAGTGCTATCATATAAATCACAGATTTCAACAAGTTTTTTCACAGAAGGAGCCCGACATGTCGATACCCCCTGTAGAATCGAGGCTGCACCTCGCGCAAGTCGCGGGAATCCAAAGGAACTGGATCGAATGGGAGAGGCTTACCGCTACAGCGGATAATCTCCCGAAGTCGAAGTGTCCACCTCCCCAACCAGGAGAAGAACCGACCTGCTGCCAAATCCACGCGGCGCTGCACAATATGCTCCTGCGCCTACATGAACAGGCGGCCGTGCTCGAGAACAGACTCTCCGACTTGGGACTAGCACAACGCCGAGACATACTCTTCGGTGAACACTGGTATGTTCTGACCATCATCGACCGGCTGGATACCGGCTACAGTTTCCAGCGATTCAGTCCCGGCTGGTTCGAAATGATCCGCCATTTTTTCCCGACGGAGGAGACTGCGGTCGTCGTCGCCTGACAAGAATGGCGTAGACAGCAAATACAAAGGGCCAGCATCACACTGCATGCCGGCCCTTTTTTCATTTCTGAATGAATGTCCCGTCGCTGATTTCCCGAAAAGCCTGATCGAGCTCCGACCGAGTATTCATTACGATCGGTCCGCCCCAAGCGATCGGTTCCCCGAGAGGATCGGCGGCGAACAAAAGAAAACGCACGCCCTGATCGGAGGCCTTTACTTCGACGCTCTCCCCCGGACCGAAAAGCGCAGCCTGCCTCGTCGTCACTTGCCCTCCATCCGGAGCGAAGATACCCGCTCCTTCAAACACGAAGACGAGAACTGTCATGTCGGATCCGACCGAAAACGACCAATCGTGCCCGGGAAATATTTCGACATCCAGATACACCGTCTGAACGAAATCCCCAGTGAATCCTCCGTCGACCGTACCGTATCTTCCAGCGATGATCCGCACCCGGGACTCCTTCGTTTCTACGACCGGAATATTTTCCTGTCGAATATCACGATATTTCGGCTGCGTCAGTTTATCCTGCCCCGGCAGGTTCAACCAGAGTTGAGTGCCACGCATACGCTTCGTCGGTTGTGGCATTTCCTGATGGATGATACCCGAACCGGCCGTCATCCACTGGCAATCACCGTCTCGGATACTTCCGTGATTTCCCAAACTATCCTGATGTTCGATATCACCCTCGATGAGATACGTGATAGTCTCTATACCCCGATGCGGATGCCAGGGAAAACCGCGGACATACTCATTCGGATCCGATGAATCGAAGGCATCCAGCATGAGAAAGGGATCGAAATCTTCCGTCTCATGATGCCCGAACACCCGGGTAAGCCTGACGCCAGCCCCATCGATCGCCTCTTCACCGGTGATGATTTTCCTGATTGAACGACGCATACGTATCATGATTATTCCTTCGAATTATGGAATCCTTCATCCCGAATCGAACATCGGGTAGACAAAAAAGGGAAAGGGCGCTATAAAAAATCCAGTCACATGAACATCAGGAACACCCACTCTTCCCAGAAACGCCCGAAACAAGGAGACCCCGATGAAAACCGCTTTGACAACAATTGATGGCCGCAGTATCAATATCGCACCCGGCTTCCGCGAACGAGTCTGGCTGCTCCTCCTCGATACTTCGATTATCTCCGGATGCTCGATAATCTGGTAAATGAGGAACCGATCGTCTATGAAGGCTGCTCCGAATCCGGAGAAGAACTCTATGAAGCCGCAAACGCGATCGAAAGGGAGTTTCTCCGTCTCGGGCTGATGCACCGCTGGCCGATCGAAACCGTCGGTATCACGCTGATCCAGCTGTGTCTCGACGGACAAAAAATGTATGTCCGGACATTCTCGATGCACTGGTGGCGTTTCATCTTCGAACAACTCGAACTGCCATTCCCACTCGTACTCGAAGGGATTTCTTTTCCCGGCCCTGGATCAGACTTCAAACCAAGCTAGAGAAAAACTCTCTCGTCAGACATTTTCCGCCGCCCCCCCTCTGAGGATCGGCGGTTTTTTCTACGTACTCGGCTTATCCGTCTTGTCTGTTTCAGTTCCGATTCCGGAAGAAAGGTCATCAGCAGACTTCCCATCGGTCGGCTGAGAAGCGGTGTCCTCCCCAACCGTCTCCGAAGGAGGCACCAGACCCGAAAAGCCCGGCCTCGGAAAATTCCGGAGTGCCATAGCCACAAGAAAAGCGGTGAAGAGGAACGGAACTCTCACGTGGGGGAAATCACTCAATACCATCACGAAGAAATCATATACCAACGGAACCGGAAGGAGATATATACCTGCCTTATATGCATCCCTATAACTCAATGCATACCCACGCTGCTTGGCGACGAGCCAGACGATAGCCGCTCCGAAAATGAGGTACACCAGATAACCGATCCAATAAGCGACATAGAAGAAGACCGGGAGCAGGAAGATACCGAAAAGAAATACTTTCTGAAGTACCGAGGAAACACGGGAAACGAACATCGCATACTTCTCCTTCGTGAGGAGGAGGGATCCCTCGCCGCTCTTGCCACCCAGATCATAGATATCCGCCTTTCCCTTCTGTTGATCCCAGGCACCAAGCGTGTTTTTCCCGAGAATGAAAGAAGTTTTCTTTTCGGCAAAATCCTCAAGCGCGATGCTTTTCGTCGTATCGATCACCAAAAGATTTTCCGGCATAATGGATTGCTCCTGCTGCACGCGCCAGGATTCCGGAAAAGGTATCGCGAGCGGCTCTTCGGCATTGGTCGAAATGATTCCATTCACCATCCGTATTTCCAAGTCATCCGGATAGAGTCGAGTGACGACCCCTGTCTGATCCCGCCATTCCTGGGATGTGATCACTGATGTGAAACGGAACGCACCCGGAAGCGCAATCACCACCGAGGCCGCAGTAAAAATCAGAATCAGGAGCGAATAGAAACGGAGCGTCCGGCCGCGGGTGAAATCGAGGCTCGTGAAGAATTTCGGGCGCTCGATGAGACGCTGTATCGACTGAAGGATATCGTTCATACGGTTCGGGGTAAATAAGACTTCATACCCATTCTAGCAAATTCTCCGCCTTTTGTCGCGAGTCAAAAAACCGTGTTTTCCTTTCCGATCGAAGCAAAATTGAAAAGAGGCACCCGACTGTTCAGGATACCTCTCTCTCGAAAAAACACTCATTTTTCAGGCTATCAGAAGAAAGTCACATAGAAAGTCAGACTTCCGACGCCGACCATGTAGAGAATCGGCAGAAGGAATCTCCCCGACTGGCGGATTCCGAGGTGATACAGAATAACTCCATACTTCGCAGTGATGCTTCCCAGAAGCGCGAGAAGGATACCGGAACCCATGAACACTTCTCCGATTTCATTATACTTGAACGCTTCCCCGATCGATGCCAATGCGGCGGCGGAACTGACGAGGGAAGAGAGGAAGGTCGCGATGATCAGCCAGGCATGTCCAAGATAGAAACGGACGAAAACCATGAGAATCATGACTATCGAGAACACCGTCGAAAACTTCGTGATGAACTTGAAAGGCAACGGACGATCCGTAAAACGGACTTCTTCCGTCTGGGTCGACTTGGAAAAACGGAGCAGGGTCAGCGTAATCATCACCAGAAAAATCGAGACCGTCGGCAGAAGCATCTTCTGAAAGAATGCCTGAGGGACGATGGCGAACAAGATGACGATATCCTTGAAAAGTGATCCCGTGCTCGCCGAAAGATAGGCGAGATAAAGATTCTCCTGCCCATCCTTCTTCCCGTTCGAACCGCGCAGAAACAGGATAATGGTCGCGAGTGACGAAACCAGTCCCCCGAAAAAGGTCGCCAGGAGGAGCGCATTGCGTCCGCGGATATACTTCGTAATGAAGTGCGCGATGAAGCTCATGAAGCTCACCATGAGGAGCACTTTCCAGAAAGTGGCCACATTGACCGCTTGAAAGGTAAGCGCGTGCTGAGCAAAGGAATATAACGGAACCTTGATCGCAGCATCGGCCGGAATGAGCGGCGTGATGACCAAGGCGATAGCGATCAATATGCTGAAATCGAGAAGCTCGTGCTTTTCGATCGTCGAAGCGAACTGATGCCACTGATCCTTGAGTTCGAGCAGGATCAGCATGATGAAGACGACGGTCGCCATGAGCCAGAATTCGACATGAAAAACGCTCAGGCTCGCGATCAGGAACACGATCGGAAATGAGAGGATCGTCGTGATTCCCGCTCGGGAGACCGGACCGTCCTGATGGAGCGCCCCGAGCGATTCGAAAACGAAGACGACGACTCCGAGCAGCATCACCCCCGAAAAAGCGATCGGCCAGATATACTGATTGTATCCCTGGAGATAGCTCGCGATGAAGGCGAGCAGTGCGATGAGCGTGAAGTCACGGATACCGAGATGCTTCTGTCCGGCCACCCGATTCGACTGCCGCTCAATACCGATGAGCAACCCGCTCGACAAAGCCATCAAAAGCTGCCACCCGATTCCGAAAAGATGATGATCCATACGATTCTGCCACGATTAAGAGAATTAAGGCTCCGCGAAAAAGGCTTCCGGAAGAAAAAAAGAACCTCTGATCACCGGGTTCGGTTCCCTGCCCAAAAAAACATAGTATTTTTTCTACCACTCTCTCCGAAAGAAGTCAAATTTTCCAGACTTCTCGAGCAAATTCCGTTTGGCTTACTTCCTCCTCATCCTCGAAGACAATTGTGTACTCCTTGGGTTTCGATTCTATCCGAACGACTTCTCCCCAGGCAGAGTCAACCTCCGAGAGCTTTCGGATCTCATCCACCTCGAGACAGAGCGGATCGACCATACGTGACTTACAGAGCGTTTTCCGTTCCGAACCATCCGGATTCAGGCGATACCTGGTTTCCCGGTTCATGCGTTTCCAGAATTTCTGCAGTTCGAAATCCGTTTCCAAATACGCATTCACTTTTCCGATGACTTCCCTGTCCGTCGTATAGAGTTCCGGCAATGAGATATACCCTTGCGCCAGAGCATACGCCAGCCAGTCCCCGGTCGTCCGAAACATGAGTGCGGTCTCGATGTTCGAGTAGAAAGTATGGTTTATATGCCTGAACAGCTCGGCGAATTCCCGCGCGATGATGGAATCACGGAACACCCATCGGTTCTCCCTGACACTCAGCGCATCGAGGAATACCTGCGCTTGAAGAGGTGAGATGACCCGATAAGCGATTCCTCCCCGCAGAATATAGTCGATCCGATCGGCACAGAGATCCGGCAAATCCCGTTCCTTGAGTGGATGGCGCACGTCGTCAAAAATATGTTCCATCGAGAATCCATGCTTCATGACCAAAGCCGGAACTTCGGTTTCCCCCAGATAGGATTCATGGACATCATCCTGATAACTCTGTGTCGCCTGATTGGCCGAAGCGATAGCATAGTCGATCGCGTGCGAAAAAGCCGAGTGGGACGCATCATGCAACAATCCGGCCACCTGCTCCTCGAGTGATGCCCCGAAACGTCTAAGAAGCCATGCCACTCCGAGAGAATGTTCGAAACGGGAATGCTTCGACCCGGGAAAATACACTTCATAATATCCGCCCATATCGACTCCCTGCAACCGCTGAAGCGTCGGAGAATCGATCAGCTCGGTCAATACCGGTTCATCGAGGACGATTGCTCCGTACAGTCTATCCTGGATTTTCATACTCTGTACTGTTCATAATTACGGCAACTCGATCATACGAAATTGACAATTGACTTTCCCTTTCTCCTGTCCTACGCTACCCGATGCAGCACCTTTCCAACCTGATCCGATCGGAGGTTCCCATGTTTTCAGATATTCTCTCCTTCGTCGATGATACGCTTATCGACAAGTATTTCCAACCCGCCTGCGACCATATCCGGAACGAATTCGGCTGGACGAAAAGTCTACCGGCGGCCGCGCTCATCATCGCGATCGTCGGCCTTGTGCCGCTCACAACGGCCGCCTTCATCGCCGGACATTCCGCATCCTGGATATTCTTCATACCCGCGGGAGTCATGCTGCTCTGGATTCTCGTGAACACTCTCCAAATAGCCTACCTGATCCCCGCCGGATTCCGCTCCGAAACCGCTCCAATCAGAAGCCGAGCTAATCTCGTCAAAAATAACTAGAAAGACACTGGCCTCTTCTTCCCTAACGGATAAATATGTGATGGTGCGCTAAGCCAAGAATAAACGTCAATATGATAAGAAAAGGAACAATCAAAAGAAGAAAGTCTAACAGAACCCAAAAACCTTTAGGCCAATAATTTGATTGTGTTCTTTCTTTATCCAATAACATTTGCAGCCTTCTAAAACATAAACAGAGCGATGGGATGTTATCATCTATTTTTCCCTGGCCTATACTCGTATGAACTTTCTTCTGAAGGAAATACAGGTGTTTCAGGTAAGATCTCAACGCTTCATTCTGAGACTGGACTCGTATACATATTTCATGCAATGGAAGTCCCTTTACTTTCCCATAAAAGACACCGGCCTCATTGAAGAGATTCGTATTTGAATACAAAAAGTTATTGAATACCTCTATACGATGATTGAATCTACGTACCAGTTGAATAAAAAAAGAAAGGTTCGTTGAGATTTTCTCCGAAAGAAGATTGCTCGTAAGTATATTGGGTATTTGAGATGTATCGACTGGAAACACAGAATATTTTGGATCATACCAACGCGGGTTTTCACAGCAATCCGGGTATTCAGCGTCAAACCATTTTCCAGTCATCTGCAACAGGGCATCAATTGAATTGATAATCCTCTTTCTTTCATCAATCAATTGCTTCCTATATATTCCCCATGTAATAAGTACCGGTATAGATGCAAAAAACATTTCGAGTGTCACCTTCGATACAATCAATTCAAACATAGATACGCAAATCTTAAACTCAGGAGCAAGGAAATGAATCCTTGCTCCTGAGTTCTCTCGCTTATTTCTTCTCCTCGTCGGCCGGTTTGTCATCAACTTCGGCATCCTTCGGAGCTTCAGTGGTTGGCTCGCCTTCTGCCTTAGGCTCTGCGCCTTCGGCTGGTTTTTCGGCTGCAGCCGCTGCGGCGTAGAGCTTCTCTCCAATCTTCTGCGCGGCCTGCGAGAGAGTCTCGCTCGCCTTGCGGATAGCATCAAGATCATCGCCATTCTTCACCTTGTTGAGTTCAGTGATAGCATCCTCAACCGGCTTCTTCTCGTCGGCCGTGACCTTGTCTCCGGCATCTTTCATCGCCTTTTCGGTCGAATAGACGAGGGAATCAGCCAAGTTCCGCGCTTCGATAAGCTCCTTCTTGTGCTTGTCTTCCTCGGCGTGAATCTCGGCATCCTTCTTCATGCGCTCGATCTCATCCTTGGAGAGACCGGTCGAGGCTTCGATACGGATGGACTGCGTCTTGTTGGTCGCCTTGTCCTTGGCCGTCACCGACAGAATACCCGAGGCATCGATATCGAACGTGACTTCGATCTGTGGGATACCACGCGGCGCCGGCGGGATACCATCAAGGATGAAGCGTCCGAGCGATTTGTTGTCATTCGCCATCTCGCGCTCACCTTGGAGGACATGAATCTCGACGGAAGGCTGATTGTCGCTCGCGGTCGAGAAAATCTGGCTCTTCTGCGCCGGGACAGTGGTATTGCGTTCGATGAGTGGTGTACGTACTCCACCCATAGTCTCGATACCGAAAGTAAGTGGTGTCACATCGAGCAAGAGCACGTCCTTGACCGAACCCTCGAGCACCCCACCCTGGATGGCGGCCCCGGCGGCCACGACCTCATCCGGGTTGACCGAGATATTCGGTTTCTTACCAAAGAATTTCTCGACGCTCTGGAGAACGAGCGGCATGCGCGTCATTCCTCCGACAAGCACGACTTCATTGATATCGGAAATCGAAAGCTTCGCATCGGCAAGCGCCTTCTTCACCGGCTCGAATGTCGCCTCGACGAGCTCATGCACGAGCTCCTCAAGCTTGGAGCGGGTCATCTTCATGACGAGATGCTTCGGACCATTGGCATCGCTCGTGATGAACGGCTGATTGATTTCGGTGTCGGCTGCGGTCGAGAGTTCGATCTTGGCTTTTTCGGAAGCCTCCTTGATACGCTGCAGAGCGAGTGGATCTTTCGAAAGATCGATGCCTTCCTGCTTCTTGAATTCATCGAGGATCCAGTGGATAATCTTCTGATCGAAGTCATCACCGCCGAGATGCGTGTCACCATTGGTCGATTTCACCTCGACCGTATCTTCGGCCACCTCGAGGATGGAGATATCGAAGGTGCCGCCACCAAGGTCATACACCGCGATCTTCTCATCCTTTTTCTTGTTGAATCCGTAGGCGAGAGCGGCGGCGGTCGGTTCATTGATGATGCGGCGGACATTGAATCCCGCGATCTCACCGGCTTCCTTGGTCGCCTTGCGCTGACTGTCATCGAAATACGCCGGGACAGTGATGACCGCATCGGTGATCTTCTCACCGAGCTTCTCCTCGGCATCCGCCTTCAATTTGGAAAGAATCATCGCGCTCACTTCCTGCGGTGTGTATTCCTTGCCTCCCATGATGACCTTGGTACCTTCGCCCGCCTGGACGATTCTGTAAGGCAGCGTCTTCATGTCGCGCTTCACCTCCTCGTCGTTGAAGTGGCGGCCGATAAGACGTTTGATCGAGAAAAGCGTGTTCTCCGGATTGGTTACTCCCTGACGCTTGGCCAGGAGTCCGACCAGGCGTTCGCCGGTTTTGCTGATCGCGACCATGGAAGGTGTCGTCCGATTCCCCTCCTTGTTTTCGAGTATGGTCGGGCTGCCTCCTTCGACGATGGCCATGGCCGAATTGGTCGTCCCGAGATCGATGCCGAGTATCTTGCTCATATGTTTGGAATTAGATTTATGATTTACGTTGTTTATTACGATATGATACGAGATGATTTCTATGATACGATCACCTTCGCCGGCCGGATGACACGTTCTCCGATCCTGAATCCGTTCTGCAATACCTTGGTAACCGTCTGGATATCATTCTCTTCTCCCGTCTTCTCACTCGCTTCACCCGATACCGCCTGCTCGAGAGCCTCATGTATCGTCGGATCGAATGCGTCCCCGATCTTTACCTCGATAGTGGTCACCCCATTTTCGGTCAGAACTTTTTCCAATTGTTTCTCGATATACTGGATGCCGGTCACCCATGGACTCGTCCGTTCCGTCTCCGGGACATGTTCGGTCGCCATCCGGAAATTATCCATCACCGGCACGATATCCATCACCAATTTCTCGATGAGGTATCCGGCGATCTCCTTCTCGCGCGTCGCCTGCCGTTTCTTGTAGTTCTCAAAATCTGCCTGCAATCGCTTCAGATCATTAAGATATTCTTCGGCGAGTTCGGCATCGGTCTTCGGCAGGTCCCGCTCTTCCGACGTCTCCGGTACCGCAACCTCCTCGGCTACCGCTTCCTCCTCTTCTTTCCGCTTTTCATCATCCTGACGCATAGATTCTTATCGTTTATATTTCTTACTCTGAAACAATTTTTTCCGGATTTCTATGACGACCTGGTCATCCGTTCCTTGAGAAGTTCGAATTCACGGCGTCTGATTTCTTCCCGTTCCTCCTCCGTCGGCATCCTCTCATCCGATTCCATCCTCTCATCTTCCACTTCCGTCATAGCGATCACGTGAATGGCACGAACACAATGACCAGCACGGGAAGCGATGAACCGAGAAGTTTCTTCATATATTCGATGAGCGATTTGTTCTTGGCATAATCCATGCGCTTCGGACCGATGATGGCGAGAATACCCTGACCCTCACTGCTCTGATACGGCGCCACGACCATCGAACAGTTCGAGATCCCCTTGATCGGATTCTCATCCCCGATGAAGATCTGCGTCTCACCATCGCTGAGCTTGGCGAAGATGGCGTCGATCCGCTCGTCGAGCGAGTCGAGTGTTTCCACCAGACGGCAAAGTTCATCGATTTCCTGGAACTCCGGTTTCTCCATGAGTTCCTTCATGCCGAAATCATAAAATTCGTCCTTGTCGATAAGACCGGAGACGGCAAGGTTGCCCGAGAGCGCGGAGAGGAGTTTGGTCGTACTCCGGCCGAGTCGGGCCTGCTTGGCCTTCATCATGAGGAGCTCCTTCTGAAGCCGACGCTGATCCTCACGTGACAAATCCTCATCACCCATCATCTCCTCGACATAGAAACGATACCCGGCATCGGTTGGAATACGACCGGCTGAGACATGCGGCTGATAGAGATAGCCCGCCTCCTCGAGCGCCACCATATCGTTGCGCAAAGTCGCCGAACTGACCGGAAACTGAAAACGTTCCAGAAGGACCTGAGAGCCGACCGGCAGCGCCGTCTTGGTGTACAGCTCAACCACGGCCGAAAGGATTTGTCGTTGTCTCGTATTCATGTCTTCAGTATAAAAAATGATTTAGCACTCGTCAAGTATGAGTGCTAAAAAAAGTGCCTGGAGGGGAATTTTCAGAAAGAAAAAAGCCCAAGCAATCAAGCAAGGGCTCACAAGTGTATCACTGACACCAAATCAATATGTTATCCTGTGGAGTTTCAGGCCACCTAGCAGGCCCTCCGCCGCATCGAAATGCCGAGGCCGACCAAGCCGAATGCAAAAAGAGCAAGACTCCCCGGCTCCGGGACCGAAACGGAAACCGCCGGCAACGGACCGGGGACGGGTACTCTTCCCGGCAAGGCCCCCTGTCCGGAGGGATCGTATGCGAAACTCGCGAAACCGTCATAAAGGTGATTCGTATGAACGAAATCCCCTCCGCGATTGCTCTCGTACAACCCGCCCCAGACCGGCGACTGATCGGAGATCAGCTCGATCCATGGCCGCCACCGAGTCGTGAGTCCGAATACCGGCGACGAAAGACCAGGATTCGCCGTTCCCGGATATTCCCAGCCGAGACTCCATCCCGGGGTCGAACCCGGAAGGATGTTGCTCGGCAGAAAATCCGGTGACACGCTGATAAACAGCTTCTCAGGGGAGGCGACCCCTCCCAAGAGCGTCGTTGAAAAAATGTAACGCCACCGATTGTGTGCGTCATTCTCCTGGACGGACCAGGAGACGACGACCTCATTGCTGAGCAACGGAACTCCGCCATGCCCCTCACCCACGAGCCCGCTCCCAACCGTTGTTCCGATGGCTCCGGTCCATGCCCAAGCAAAGGCGCTTGCTGTCATCGGGAACACCGACAGGACCAGCGAGAAAACGACAAAAATCAAATTTTTCTTCAAGGTACTCTCCTTCTAGATGACGCTGCCCAATGCAGCTGGTATATCCAAACATCATCTGATAAAAAAGTCAATAGCAAACGTCCGGAGACTCCACAAAACGGAGGCAAAAAAACCTACAAAAAAAAGGGGGCGGGACCAGCAAGAATATTTTCAGCTCACGGTAATGACACCCGCGAAGATTTTCGGTGGTCGCACCTGGACTCGAACCAGGGACCTCTGCAATGTGAATGCAGCGTTCTAACCAACTGAACTATGCGACCGGAACATCCGATTTCCGACGTTCGTATTGTAGGCAAAAGGAAGGGCTTTGTCTAGAGCGGAGCGAGTATCCTGAGCGCCTCGAGCGCGTACTGCCGCACCTGCTCCTCAAGGTCCTCGTGGCGCTCAATCTCCTCCCGGGTCAACCAACGACACCCACCACTCTTTTCTCTCCCCTCTGGCTCAATGATTTCCGTCGTTTCCGCAGTCGCGAAATACACATGGTCCTCATGACGGTGTTCCGGAGAAATAAAATGGACATTCATCCCGATCGGCGGCAGGATATCCTCAGATCCTTCGTGTCGATACATGAAACGCTGATTCCCATCCCACAAACGAATCCTCAACCCGACTTCTTCCCAAGCCTCGGTCATGGCCGCTTCGGGCGCCGTCTGGGTATTTTCGATATGTCCTCCCGGCGGAAGCCAGATGCCATGCTTCTCATGCAGCCGCAAGAGTACCCGTCGGCTCGGCACGTGTACGATAAATACGCTTGCGGTCCGATCGATCTCTCCCGGTTTGGTATGGATATGCGGCATATCACTTCTTCCTCGTTTTTTTCGGCTTCGGAACCGGAAGCGCCTCCGCAGTGATACGAATAAGCTCTGTAAGTCCCTCCCTGTCCTCGATCAGATCCTCGTCGATATGCATCGATGGTCGGGCGCCCGGATATGCAATCCCTTCGGCATATCGTTCGCCGACGAATGCCTTGCCCGCCTCGGTGATCTTCACGAAAAGTTCATCATCGCAGACCAGAGCCACAACCTTGTCCCCGCAGTACAGCGCATACTCGCCGAACATCTTGCGCAAACGTATCTCCGGAATCCCGGTAAGTTGATCTTCGATATATCCGATAGTCGATGGTTTGGTAGACATAGCGCTTTTCACTCATACGTTTATTATCGCTCACTCACTTATTTCGGTAACTTGAGGACATTGACCACAAGACCGTTGATGACGAAATCATCCTCATCGGTGAGAAAGATCGGCTTGTGACGCTTGTCAGTCGACTCCGGAATAAGCGCGATCGTCTTGCCGTCCACTGTTCGGTACGTCTTCACGGTCGCCAATCCGTCTATCACCACCAGCACCCGATCATTATTCTTGTATTCCTTCACACCCCCATCGACCAGGACGAAATCTCCGCTCTCGATAGTCTTGCTGTTCACCACTGCCTTATTCATCGATGTCCCGTTCACCTGCACCGCGAAGATATTGCGATCCTTCACAAGACGCTTGGACACCCGGAGATACCCTTCGACATACTGATCGGCGAACATCGCGGCCGCTCCCGCGCTCGCCGAACCGAAGACCGGAACCTGGACGAAATTATCACTCGTCACACCCTTGAGAAGTATTCCTCGATCCTCGGATGTCCGCTCGATATACCCTTTCTCCTCGAGAGCATTGAGATAGAGGAAGAAACTCCGCACGCTCCTGAGTTTCAACCCGAGCCGCGAACTCTCCTCCTTGATCTCCCGAACCGTCGGCATCTGGCCATGCTCAGCAAAAAACTGCTTGATGGCCTGTAGCACGATCTTCTGCTTCTGCGTCAGAATTTCCATATGTTTACCTCTTCATTTATTTGTTTATCTTTGAATCATCGATGGGACTGTCCGATTGACAAGACATATGCTTTTCTCTATAATGCGATCACTTATGGCTTCGGCCTCCGAGGACTCATTCGCAAGGATGGGTCCGATTTTTTTAGAACAGACGCTTCAATCCGGAAATCACTTTTTCGAAATCAAACTCATTCGCCATACCTATTTTCCTCAAAAACCGTTTCTTGCTGAGGATCCGTAATTGTGACGTATTGGCGAAAGAGATTCCTTTGCCATGATGGATCGGAACAGCGTACCGATGATTCTTCTCTTTCGAAGTCAACGGTATTCCGAGAAACCCATCCCGACTGAATACCTTCGCTATCAATATGGGCCTTTCGAAATTCTCGTTTTTTCCGTCGATCTCAGATCCCACATTCACGCCGATGGAACACCACCAGACCTCACGGGCGTGGATATAGAAATTCTTCCGAAGGAGACACTGATCCGCTTCTTTCTTCTTCTCGTTCCAACGGTCGAATTCCTTGGTGTACTCCATACTCCTCTTCCACGAGTATTCTTTGTTTACCAGACTTACACTACGATATACACCTAGTATAAGAAGCGGTCGGAAAACCGTCAAGCATCATCCGCAAAAAAACCTCTCCCGTCGAGGAGAGGCTCCAAAAAAAGAAAAAATATCCTATACCCGCATCCGGATCGAGAGAGCCACCCTCTCGCCCGCCCGGATTCCTTCCTTGGCGCGCACCACCGCCTTAAGCGGCAAGAGATACGCCGCGGATTTCTTATCCGGAAAAATCGAGGTATCCCAGGTCGTCCAACCGATTGTCACCGCCACCGGCAAGGATCCCCATCCTTTCGATCTTCCTCCGAAACGCTCACGAATCTCGTCCGAGATCTCTTTCGGCACGCTCACGAAATGCCAACTGGCATTCTCTCCCGGGTACAGCCACACTTCCGCCTGTATATTGAAACTATCTTTCAGCATACGCGCTCCCTCTCCGAATACTCCGCCCTCTATTCGAGAAACATCGGACGAAGAGCCTCGCCGAGGTAGTATGGCCAGATGACAAGCGCCTTCACCCCCTGCCAGAAAGTCAGCTGCAAAAATCCGATAGTGAAAATCCAGGCTGCTACCCACATCCCTCCCGAAAAAGCATGGTTTTCGATCTTGACCTTGTCCATATACGTGAAAAAGATATTACTGATGAGAAACGGATGATTTCCCCTTGGGTTTCATCGGGATGATGAAGATCGCGAAGATATAGACGATGATGCCCGGCGCAAATCCGGTAAACACCGTGATGAGCGTCCACAACAACCGGAGAATCACTGGATCGATTCCCCAGTACTCCCCCAGACCACCGATAACCCCGGAAAATACTCGATTCGCATCGCTTCGATACAGGTGTCTGACTGGCGCTTCCATAGGAATATGTCTTAAAAATAAACTCCCATTCCTCATCTCCAGTATACACCCGGAGTCAAGCCCCTCTGCCGACCCGTGGCGACTCCCCTCGTGGTATACCAAAAACAGACAAAAAAAACCGGGCCTCATGATGACGACCCGGACCCTTTTCGGGAATTTATCCAAACTGCGACTGCTGGAACTCCTCGAGCGTGAACCCGGAAAGCCCCTCGAATACCCTGCGATATGCCACCATACCCCCGGAGATCACTTCATCAGGGAAAACGAGCGACGTGCCCTTCACTATCCCGCATCGCGTCCACTGGCGCATCGCATCCTGCCGGAAGAGTTCCTTGTCCATCCAGGGCGGTTCGGCACCGACACAGATATCTCTGGATTCCACGAATCGAGCGCAATCACCGGTCATCCACTCGTCGGCGAGAATCGGATTGCTATCCTGATCGAAACCGACCTCAAACTTGGCATCGATGATTTCGATACCATAAACGGCCGCGTGGCTCCTTCCTTCGTCGTAGGCCCGGCGGGCCAATGCGATCGCCCCATCGTATCGGCTGTCCTGGCTTCGCATGAAATCAGCATTCACCGGATCATCCGTGTCGGACTTGTCAGTCGGCGTGAAGACCGGCGGTTCAAGACGGTCCATGAGATGAAGACCGGAGGGCAACACCAGCCCATACGGATTCGATTTTCCCTGGCTGTAAAACTTATTCCACAAACTCCCTGCCATCCGCGCCCGAAAAATGAGTTCGAAAGGCATCATCTCAACCCGCTGGACGACGATCGCCCGCAGATGAAGATCGTCCGGATACGCTTGATCCCTTGGGAGAT
>JAYRFE010000001.1:0-3161 GCA_041908545.1 Candidatus Moraniibacteriota bacterium | reverse complement strand
GCATCGGCGAGCGCCACGACTCCGGACACAAGCAAATCGCCCGCCTTTTGAACGCTTCCATTCGGGTCGGCCCCCGTAAGTTCGGCCATATGGTTCAGGAGCTTACGAATCTGCTCACCTGTCCAGACCACCACCTCCCGCGTACCCAGTTCTCGTTCGGTCTTCGAAACCAGCGCGTCGATTTTTCGCTCCCCCTCAGTCCGAAAATCCGCATGAGGCAACCTCTTCAATTCCCCTATCCTCTCCGCGTATATTTCATTCACCACCTCCGGATCAGCAGATGGCACCTTCCCTACCTGATATTCCGAAAACAAAACCGTTCGGCCAGGTTTCTCCGCGCTCCCCGAGCCGCCTTCCGTTTCCACTCCATCATCGTCCGACGGAACGGAGAATTCCTCGTGCTTCTGACGTACTGCCACCGGGAGCGAGGCCCGACCCTGCTCATCCGCTACAACGGGTTTGGGAATTCCCTCATATTTGATCGCGACCGAAGGCTCGGCCGGATACTCCTGAGCATCTCCTTGCGCGTACGCATCCACTGCGGCCAACACTCCCACAGTCGCGGCCGCAAGGAGACGCTTTCTTCTGTCGATTTTATTGCTAGAAACGGACTCCGCTGGAATACCAGACGGTTTTTTTGCAGGTCCTTCAAAATTCATAGTTGTGGAATTTCCGACAGATTACTCAAGTCAAACCAGCCACCAAAGAGGCATGTCCGAATCAATAGCAAGTATAGTATACCAGTTTTTCTCCCGATATCGGAGTACTCCGCATGACTCAAGCTCATCGATAATCCCCGACGCTTCACGGCGCCTTGCCAAGGAAAATCAAATCCTCTATACTCTCAGACAAGCGTATGGCAATCAGAGGAAACATCACCCACGCCATGAAACGGCCGAAGCACGACGGCTTTTTTCCCGCTTCCAATCCAGTTTCCTCACTATCCCGATAATCGGGATTTTTTTTCGCCCATACGCACGAAATATGTCTGTTCCTTACCAACTTATCCACTCCAGAGGAGGTCTGCACCATGGATCATGATATCACCGCTTACCGCAACTGGGAACAAGAGGCAAGAAACCTCGTCGCAGAATGCGTTCCCGATCGAGAAGACTGGCCACATATCTGGTACGATGAGGAATCCGATCGGCTCACGGTCATGCTCAGACACAACAACGACCAGAATGTCACCAGCCAAAACATCCTCCCTGGCGTCGATGTCCTTCTGCTCACTCAACCAAAACCAGAGGAGGAGCGATTCACCGGCATCGTCCTCTCCCAAGGAGTCAGGAAGCTCGTCGAAAGAATCTATCAGGAAAATTCCGGCGAAGACTACGTGTCCTATCGGATACGTCACAACGAAAAACAGATTCTCACGACCATCGCCCTGATACTTCATGCCGTGCTTGACAGACACGAGCCGACCGAACTTCCGATTCCGTTCCTCGATCGAATCAACCAGATGCTCGCAGAAGAACCACATCTTGCGATCCATATCCCGTTGTAACCCTCACTACCACAGAAAGGATCTACCATGAGCAAGAAAATCACTCTGAAAGTCATCGCCTGCCCCCTGCTTGACAATCGGCAGGGACTCAAGAGAGAAGACCGTCTCTGCCACATTCCGGAAACACGAGCGCTCTATCTCGCTGCCCATCCGGGACGCATATGTCACCCTCACGGGAAATGCCGTGTGTGTGCTGTCCTTCCGGAGGCAGTGGCAGAAGAGATACGTCGCCACGCCCAAAAGACTCGAGATGAGGAGAACGAGAGAACCCGAGCCGCTATTCGGGCATTCATCGAGAGCAGATCAAGCGCTTCTCAAACACCTACCCAGAAAGCACTTCCGGTGAACAGCCGTCTACCATCGATGGCTACCTAACCAAAAAAGATCATCCGGGAATGGAATGATCCAAAAATACATTTTCGAGACCGTCAACGTGCGGCCTCGTTTTCTTTTGCTTTCTGCCAAGCAAGATATCCTCCTTCGAGATTTTCCGTTTCGATACCCACTCCTGAACAAATCATCTGAGCCCGACTCGAACGTCCACCCGAACGGCACGAAAGTATCACGCGGACCCGTTCCAACTGTGGACCAGCCACCTCTAATAGCTCCTCGAAGCGCGTCTTCACCTCCGTCTCCGGCAACACTTGAAGGACACTCAGCGGCAGATTCGCGTAGTACGGCGTCCCAGGAGGCAACAACGGCGCCTCGGCCACCTCATCGCGCTCACGGACATCCACCACCAACACTCGGCTCTGCTTATGGGCCAGGAGAACATTCAGTTCATTTGCATGTATGGTTTTCATACCTAACCGATGAATCCGACCCGGTCACGCACCAAACGCATCTTCTCGAGAGCGAGCGGACGGACCTTCTCGGCGCCACTGCGCAATACGGCCAGCGTTTCTTCGTCCGTGATCCGTGCCAACCGTTCCTGGAAAGGCATCAGGAAACCGATGATGACCTCGGCCAAATCCACCTTGAAATCCCCGTAGCCTTTCCCCACGTACGAAGCCGCAACTTCCTGTGGCGTCTTACTCGAAAAAAGTGCATAGATATTGAGGAGGTTCCGAAGAGCTGGTTTGTCATCCCGATACACGATCTCACTCCCCGAGTCCGTTACTGCCTTTTTGATTTTCCGCCGTATCGTATCGACATCATCAGTCAATGCGATAAAATTGTACTCGCTTGAAGCAGATTTCGACATCTTCTTCGTCGGATCATCGAGCGCCATGATACGGGCACCTTCCCGGGTAATCTTCCCCCCCGGAACCCGGAATGTCTCCCCGAAACGCTCATTGAAACGCCGCGCCAGAGTCCGCGCCAGCTCAATATGCTGCAGCTGATCCTCCCCAACCGGCACCACGGCCGTATCGTAGAGCAGGATATCCGCCGCCATGAGCACGGGATAATCGAAGAGACCGACACCGGTCGTCTCCCGGTCTCCCTTCGCCGATTTGTCCTTGAACTGGGTCATCTTTTCCAGATCTCCCAACCGAGCGATCGTATTCAAGATCCACATGAGCTCGGTGTGTTCCGGTACCTGCGACTGGATGAAGAGGGTACATTTTTTTGGATCAATTCCCGCTGCCAGATAGATTTTCGCTATCTCGAGTGTCTTCTGGCGAAGTGTCTCTGGATTCTGCGACACGGTGAT